>DAOVAK010000397.1 GCA_030671095.1 Deltaproteobacteria bacterium
TTTCAAGCAGCTCCTATATCCCATATCTCTTGATATGGCTGCCTTCAATTTAACAGGGCAGGGGATGAAGCGGAACGCAGCCCTTCGGTTTTGCTCAGGGCCGTGAGCATGTCGAACGGCAGATGGACTTTTTACGAAGCCTTCAAAGAATAAAGAAATAAGAAATCTGATTCGGGAGGTTAAAGCAATGATCGACGGCGCTACTCATTCCGGGGAAAGAGTTGTTAAAACCGTATGTTCTCTCTGCTACTGCAGTTGCGGTGTCTTGGCGCGTGTGAAGGATGGGGAGGTGGTTAAGATCGAAGGCGATCCTGATCACCCTAACAACAGAGGTGCCCTGTGTCTTAAGGGTCTATCCGGGATCGAGCTTCTCTGCCATCCAGATCGGCTGAATTATCCGTTGAAAAGAGTGGGGAAGAGGGGCGAGGGAAATTGGCAGAGGATATCGTGGGATGAAGCTCTCGATATTACTGCGCACAGACTCGGAGAAATTAAGGAGGAAGATGGCCCCGAAGCTATATGCATTGCAAGGGGTGCAGGATTGTATGGGAATATTGGTATTATTGGTTACTTTGGGTATCTGGTCGGTACACCAAATGTCATGTCGAGCGGTTTCATTTGCTTTCAGCCGCACGTTGTTGCTGCCCGGGCTACCATCGGATATTCTGCAGCCATTCATGCTACCGAAGTAGTATGGGATGAAGTGTTAAACTCAAAGTGCATTCTCCTGTGGGCTGCTAATCCGAAGGAATCCGCTCCTTACCCGGTCGGAGAAGGGATTTTTCAAGTTAAGGAACGGGGAACAAAGCTCATCGTGGTGGATCCTCGACCGACAGAATACGCAAAAGCAGCCGATATCTGGCTTCAGATCAGGCCGGCAACGGATGATGCGCTGGCCCTGGGAATGATAAACGTTATCATCAATGAGGAGCTGTATGACAAGACGTTCGTCGCTGAGTGGACCTACGGCTTCGAGGAGCTAAAAAAACACGTGCAGGATTATCCGCCAGAGAAGGTTTCTTCGATTACATGGGTACCGGAAAAGGATATCAGAGCGGCAGCCAGGATGTTCGCCGAGACGAGACCGTCCTGTGTGTGCCAGCGTGTCGCCCTCGATCAGAATTGTAATGCGATCCAGACCTCGCGGGCCATTCTTATTTTGAACGCTATATGCGGGAACCTTGATATCGAGGGGGGAAATTTACTTCCCACAGTGGGAAGGGTAATGTCGGATAGCAGAATCTTCGCTTACGTGAACAAATTGCCACGCGAGATTCTAGAAAGGCGTATCGGAGCAAAAGAGTTTCCACTTCTCAGCGGACCGGATGCACCTCCCGCAAATATTCAACCCAGCTTATGGGCCGGTGCTGTTTTAACAGGCGAACCTTATCCAATCAGGGCGCAGATAACGAGTTCACGCAACTGGATGGTGGGGGATCAGAATACAGGAATGATCGAAAGAGCATTCAAAAAATTGGACTTCGTGGTTACCATGGACCTCTTTATGACTCCAACGGCAGAACTCTCCGATGTCGTGCTGCCGGCTGCTTCCTGGCTCGAGAGGGATGGACTCAGGGGACACCCGGGATATCCCTATGTTACCCCTATACAACATAAAGCAATAGAGCCCCTATATGAGAGATGGGATGATATACAGTTCTTTATTGAATTGGCAAAAAAAATGGAATTGGACGTTCCCTGGGATAGTGTTGAAGGGTATATGGATTTCAAACTAAAAGATGCGGGGCTTTCCCTAAAAGAACTGGAGAACGTAAATTTCATCACCACCCCTAAGGAATATGAACGTTACGCAAAGGGTAAATTTGAATTTGAAACACCGTCCAAGAAGGTGGAGCTGTGCTCCAGTCTTCTCGGAAACCTTGGATACGATCCATTGCCACGCTATATGGCACCACCCGAAACAACCTCAGAATTTCCTTTAATTCTCATGGGGGGCAAGAAAAAGGTTGAATACGTTCATTCCGCGGGTAGGCAGATCGAGATGTTGCGAAACAGTGCACCGGAACCAACAATAGAAATGAACCCAAAGACCGCTCAGGAAAAGGGCATTTCGGAGGGAGATTGGGCGTGGGTGGAGACAATCTACTTCGGGGAGAAACGACGCGTCAGGTTTCAGGCAAAACTTATCGAAGGTTTTCATCCTCGAATGGTTGCCGTAGACCATGGATGGTGGTTCCCGGAGAGAGCCCATCCGGAACATGGGTGCTTTGAGTCAAATATCAATGTTGTTATTCCTGCTGATGTGTATGACCCGATCTTTGGATGCACGAATGTCAAAAGCATTCCTTGCAGGATTTATAAGGCGTAAATACTGAAATAACAAAAAGATCATCATGGCATCAGGAAACTCCACAGCCGGAAAATCTTGATAGACAATTTAGGATCTGATTTTTTCCTGGAAAAAACAGAAAAGAATCTACGCAAAGTTTTGCGTATGCAACCACAACATGAAGGAATTGTCATTGGCATGAGGGGCTTTTATGGCTAATGAACATCCCGTTGCGGTTATAACGGGTGGCGGCGCGGGTATTGGTAACGCCTGTGCAATCCGTTTTGCTCAGGAGGGTGCGCGCGTTGTGGTTGTAGATTGGACGGCTGAGGACGGCCAGGCGACGGTTGATTTCCTCAAGTCCCATGGCACTGAAGCGATCTTCTGTCATGCCGACGTATCACGGGAAGAAGATTGCAACCGTTTTGCCCGGTCCGCTATTGATGCGTTCGGCCGCATAGATGTGCTGGTCGCTAATGCCGGCATTCGGGTGTTTGGCACTATTTTGGAGTCGACCGAAGAGGATTGGGATAAAATACTGGCGGTGAATTTGAAGGGAGTCAGCTTTTCCTGCAAGGCCGTTTTGCCCACCATGATAGAGCAGAAATCCGGCGCCATTGTGCTCATTGGTTCCACAACCGCACTGACCGGGAGAACAGACATGCCCCTTTACGACGCGACAAAATTCGGCGTTCTGAGCCTGACTCGCAGTCTCGCGGCAACGCATGGGCGAGACGGAATTCGTGTGAATGCCGTATGTCCGTCTAAAACTATGACCGATTTTCACATAAAAAGAGCCATGGCCGAAAGTATTTCTCCCCAGGAACTGCGGGAACGGTTTAGGGGTTATGGTTTGCTCGGCAGGGCTGCTGAGCCGGAAGAAGTGGCAGCGGCTGTATATTTCATGGCAGGCAAAGACGCTTCTTTCGTTACGGGCCAATATCTGATGGTGGACGGCGGCTATTCGATTGGTGCCAAAACCCTTTAGAGAAGAGAGGTGATTTTTTATCATAGAACCTTGCCGGTAGCCTTTTCGTCTGCCTTTATCACGGACCACTTCAGGTAAGGATTGCCAGGCTTGCCTACCGACCAATGGTAGAGATCTTTGGAACTCTGACTGGCAGTTAAAACCAAAGACGTAGACGACTATGTTTTAGTCGTAGGGCTTTCTATCTATATGGAAGGAGGAGGAAGGATATGCCGCTTTACAAATGGGATGAAGTCGAAGAAACACTCATTACTCCAAGTCGGACCCAGCCCAGGGGGAGGACTATCGAGGGTAAATATCTGTGGTTCCAACGGATTCTGCACCGGGAGGATCGTGGGGACGGGCATGGAGGGGCGCTACCGCACTCTCACCCCGAGGAATCGATTTTCATTGCCCTGAAGGGGAAATGTAGGATTAGGGCCGGAGATGAGTGGTTTACCGTGGAGGAACGAGATGTTTTTCTCATGCCTGCCAATATGGAACACGAGGAAATCAGTGAAGGGGATTTCCTTTGGCTACACATTAAGAATAGAATCCCCGGCCACAGTTGGTATGACGGTAGTTGGGTCCCCGGCGCGGAAGAGGAGTGGA
>DAOVAK010000533.1 GCA_030671095.1 Deltaproteobacteria bacterium
GGAGTATTGGAGTACTGGATTTCTCCTTTTAACCATCTCCCTTGCTCCAACACCAAATTAGTCCTCATAAATAGAAGAAGATTTTACCCCAATAAGGAAACGATTCGCCGTATTTTAGCAAATTACCACTATTTCGACATCTGAAATAATAGGGCCCTGGTACGGGGACCCGCAATACCGTCAGCCTTCAAGCCGAGATCCCCCTGGAATTTCTTTACACCTTGAAAAGTGGCTTCATCATAAATCCCCGTGGTTTCCACCTCATATCCTATATCTTTGAGGCTCCTTTGTACCGTCAAAACATCCGGAACATCCGTCCCTTTCGCCAAATAAGTATCCTTGTTCTTAGAGGGATAGAAAAAAGAGAGTCTCGGTCCCCAATGACTGACAATAAAATCTCTGGAAACAGGTCTCTCCTCGCCTTCAGCGTCCACAGCAATGCCGCGCTCCTCTGTAACCTCGCAGATCAAAAGATAACGGGGGCCTTCTGAAGGCGTCAGCGCGGCGTCGGATAGGTGCATCCGAAAAGGCTTCTTAACCCAAAGGTGGTATTCAGGTTCCACGTCAAAAGAAACCAGATTATAAAAAACCTCGTCCAGGTTCTGTTCCATTCCGCTCAGCTTACTGCTAAAAAGGCGGAAAAGCCCTGTTAGACTCGCCTTGTCATCGAGAAAGAGCGTTGCCGGTTCTTTTACGATTTGAATTTCTTTGGGTGGCGGCGCTATAGGTCTGATGATTCTGACGGGCGCTGGTTTTTCCTTAACTGGAGAGATTCCAAAAATGTATTCCCTCAGGCTCCATCCTGCGAAGGCTGCTACGATCATCAGTAGTAGGAGAAGAAGTGTAGATGACGCAAACTTTTTCCAGGACCAATCGCTGACGACCGGTTCAATCCTTAATTCTCCATGGAGCTCCTCAATGGCCTTCACAACCATTGTCTTAGAGATGGTGTGCTTTTCCTTCACGTAGGCAATGAGCAGGGCCCGGTCACAGACCGCATTGATGCGTCTCGGATTGCCTTTAGAATAGGCATAAAGATTCTTAAAGACGCCATCTGTGAAGCGCACATCCCCGCGACCTCCTGCCACCACCAAACGATGCTCCACGTATCCCTGTACATCCGTGGAATCGAGGGGCTTTAGATCATAGCGAACCATGATGCGTTCATTGAGCTGCCTTAAGGAGGGTGCTGCCAGGAGTTCTTTTAGCTCGGATTGGCCCACAAGTACGATCTGAATCAGTTTCTCCCTTTCCGTCTCTAGGTTAGAGAGCATCCGTATCTGCTCAAGGACCGTATGAGAGAGATTTTGTGCCTCATCGACCAAGAGGACAGCTTTGCCGCCACGGCTGAAATTTTGGAGCAGGAAACGGTTGAGTTTATCAATATATTCTTTTTTACTATCAGCCCCCGAATCCACCTCAATGCCAAATTCCTGGTTAGTGGTCTTCAATAGCTCCATATCGGAGATGAACGAATTCAGTATGAGGGCGCTCTTGGTGGAGGCATCCAGATGGGTCAGGAGCGCGCGGCAGAGCGTGGTCTTGCCTGTGCCGATTCCTCCAGTAATGGCGATAAAACCCTTTCGTTCGTTAATTCCGTAAAGCAGATGGTCGAGGGCCTCCTTGTGATAGCGGCTCAGAAAGAGGTACCGTGGATCTGGCGTTAAATTGAACGGGTTTTCTTTAAATCCAAAGAAAGAGGTATACACAACCTTACCTTATGCTGTAGTTTATGGTTCTTTCCTGTCCTCTACGATTTATTTGTAGTGAGATGCGAGAGCCTGATGTCAATTTATTGTAAAAGGAGACGATGTCGTCAGGGCTTCTAATGGGCCTGTCATTTACACCCTGAACGATGTCGCCATCCCTTAGCCCCAATTTTGCAAAAATGGAATCGCCCTTTATATTGCTGAGGGCCAATCCGTCCGCCTTGCCATCCTTGAAATGGGGGCGTATGCGCACTTGAGACAAGAGGGTGTTAATATTCTGAAGGGCATCTTGGACATCTGAACGTCTCACTGTTATCGAAGCGCCTCTTCGTGAAGCCCTTGTGGGTCGACGTCTTTTTCTTGCTGAAGATGCCTCTTCCTGTGAGGAGGCCCTTCTTGAGGAAGACTCCTCCATGGTGAGAATTTCATCTTTATCGCCAACCCTTAAGACCACTTTCCCTCTTAGAATGATTTTTACGATGGCATCCTGGACACTATCTCCTACCCTGTAAAGGCCCTGTTTCCTTTTATCCGTCTCCTCAATAACAGCAACGGCGTTCTGTTGACTTCCTGTGACTGTGCCCAAGAGTGCGACTTTCAAAGAAGTGGGTTCCAGGGTATCAAGGTCTGTCGGTTTTATCCCATCCCCGGCCTTGTCCTTGGAACCAAATATGTTTCTGTCCATGACCACCCTGAAATCCTTCAAGGGAGGCAGTCTATTATTTTTGACCCGCGGGGCTTGGTCAACCACGATCTTTTCCGCGTCCACATACCTGAGTTGTGCACCCACGACCCTGTAAAAGAGGTCTACGCCAATGTATATGGCTACAAATAGGGCAACAAGGTTGAAAATGGTGGAATAAAGCTTTGCCATTAGATTATGTAAATTGAATGCTGGGCTCTGCGAGCGTTCCTCGAATGACGAATGTGAGCGTTCCCCTTTTTAGGCGGCGCTGGAACAATTTCACCGTATCTCGAGTGCCAGGAAGACTCCTAAAGAAATCTGAAAAGGGCTCTATGGTTCCTCTCAGATCAAGACGGCTGTTCCCAATTTCTTTTCGTAAACTGATGATTCCCGATAGTGTGCCACGCATATTGGGTCCCTCGAGTGCCAATTGCGTCAGGTTGATCTTCCTGTTTTGGAGGGCCATTTTTATGGAGACTTGGTCAAAATCGATGGAATCCAGGCTCAGAATGGGTTGTAAGAGTTCCAAGCGCCCATCAGATAGCCTTAGATCCGCCTCTCCACTTCCTTCCATCAAGAGGTTG
>DAOVAK010000144.1 GCA_030671095.1 Deltaproteobacteria bacterium
GCTGAGAACTGGCTTGGTAAAGTGGGAAAGAAGTATCTTACGTGGCTGATGTCCAATATGAAGATGGCCATGGTTTTTCAGTTTGAAATAAATTTCTGGTATGACCTGAAAAGCCCTGATTTTAAAGTGACGGATGCGGGCCAGGACAGGTTCATGATAACAATGCCAAAGTGCTTGTATAACATAAACATAAAAGATATCAGCTTTTATGATGAACAGAGTGCCAAGCTGTTGGACTGGCTGTTGCCCCCCCTAATTGGTAGAGTTTTCTCAAAGGATTTTACTGAAGAGGATAAGAACAAGTTAAAAGACGAGGCAAAAATGCAGGCCTCTTCCATGGCAAATCAACTGATCAAGCAGTTAAGCTCGGAGATTGAAAAATCTGCAAGACAAACCATGGAGATGTTGGCAAAGAGTTTCGGTGCGGACTCTGTTGTATTGGACTTCAGCGAGTCCCAGTTGACGGAAAAAGAGGTCACCGATCTTTCCGAAGAGCCTACCGAGCAACCCGCCGCGCCTCTGCAATAAGGAATGACTCCACTGGCTATCAGCTAAACAGCTTATGAGCTCATAAACTCATCGCTTCTCTGCGATGCCACGCTGAAACGTCTTGAAATCAATTGTGGGACGATGACTATCAGGGAATTGATAGCCAGATGGTCGGGTATGAGTTGAAGAAAGAGATTTGCAGCAAGAAGCCCGCCCACGATCAGGATAATCAGCAAGGCCTCCTCCTGCCTGCCCTGCTTGCCCCGTAGGTCCGGAAGATCCTACTGGGGTGAAATTGCGCCAGCACTATTTCACCGGGGTCCTCCGTCCTCCGTCTTCTGTCTTCTGTCCTCCGTCTTCTGTCTTCTGTCCTCCGTCCTCTGCCTTCTGTCCTCCGTCCTCCGTCTTCTGTCCTCCGTCCTCTGTCCTCCGGCTGCTCTAGCTGCCCCTTTTTCCGGTTCAGACCGCAAGACCGTCTTCCAGCAATTTGCTTAATTGGTTCCTGTAAGCGTGGATCTTTCCCAAAAAATGCAAGCACGCATCACAAAATTGCAGACCTCGGCCATCAATAATCGCTCTCACATACCCCCAATACCCAAATTTGTTAAATTCTCCTTTGCTCATTGGGCACAAGGATCCATCTCTCGTCGTCGTGTACGAACCATGATCTATAAGGCCAAGATTGTGGCCCACCTCGTGTAGAGAGACTTTTAGGGTCCTTTCGATAAACAGGTCATAATCCTTTGATGAGTCCATCTCGGTGGGTGTAAGCTTTTTCGTGGAAACCACTGCCACGTCATTCTGAGGATTCTTGCCACCAAAGATCGTATTGTAGAACTCGTCTTCATCATCGGTCGTTAAGTCTGCATCGGTGATCCCCAGGATGTGTCCACCAAATTCTTCGTGGAGTACTTTTGTTAACAGAAGGGCATCAATACTATCCATCATAGGGGTATCATGATGGGACAGACTGAATTCCTCTATAATGCCTTCAAACGCCCCCAAGATTCTATTTCCTATTTCTTTGAGGCTGCTATAAGTTATATTGTTGCCCACGCGCACGATATTCAAAACTAAACTTTCGCTTTCCATTTACCTAAAAAGACCATCTCACCTCTCTTTGCCGCAGCGATCTTGATCGCCAGAATGCTCATAAATATTATATCAAGTTCGGAAAATACTTTCCAGTCGCTGCCAGCCCTGTTGAATTTGGCACCCATTCACCTGAGGAGAAACCTGGTCAACCGGCGCTATAGTATAGGTTGAGGCTATTTTATTGGGGCCTGCCCCGAGAAAAGTTGAAGACGCCGTCTGTTTGACGTAGGATGACATATTCGGTATATAGTGGCTACTTCGGGCATCTGTCGTATGCACGGGAAATCAATATTTATCCTGTTGGACCTGGAAGTCATTCAACTGGAGAGCAATAACGTATAACTAATAACTGATAACGAGCTCACCGCTGTGAGCTCTGGAGGGCGTCATGGAAATGAAAACACGAGTCTGCTGTCTCTTTTTGCTCGTTTTGACGGTCGTCGTCTCAGGGAGTTGTGTGAGTAACGAGAAGTATCGGATGAAGGAGCGAGAGAGTGAAAAATTATCCAGTCAACTGACCGCCTTGAAATCAGAAAAGAATGACCTGGAAAAGGAGAAAAGAGAGCTACGACTGAAGGTCCTTTCCCTTGAGGGAGAAATGGCTCGACTGCAACAAGATAATACAAATCTGGAAGAGATCTTAAAGGCCAAATCGGACACGCTGAGCGAACAGATTGCCGATTTGAGAAAGCAAAACAAGATTCTGAAGCAAGAGAATGAAACCCTTCGTGCTAAGGCACAGGCTTTGGAGGTGGAGAAGACAGAAGAGATACTTGGCGTTAAGACCATGTATGAAGACTTGGTGCAAGATATGGAGTCGGAGATAAAGAAGGGCGAAATTACAATCACTCAACTGAAGGGAAAATTGAAGGTGAACATGGTGGATGAAATCCTGTTTGACTCGGGAAAAGCCACCATAAAGCCCCAGGGTGTTAAGGTATTGGATCGTCTTGGGAAGGTTTTGTTAAACGTGAAGGATCAGGCCATTCGTATTGAAGGCCACACGGATAACGTCCCCATCGGGGCTGATCTGGCGAAAAGGTACCCCACAAATTGGGAACTCTCTGTCGCCCGGGCAACGGCTGTGGCCAGGTATTTACAAGAAAAAATCGGTGTGGATCCCCGCTTGATCTCAGCCACGGGGTACGGTCAATACAAGCCCATTGCCTCTAACGAGACCGAACAGGGACGGACCAGGAATAGGCGAATTGAAATCGTGCTTGTTCCAAAGGAAATTGCACCATCTTCAAGAAAATAGCTCTCATAAATCAATCCGAATAACCAATAACTGATAACAAATAACCATATGCTTTCATTCATCAGCCTACCAAACCGGGGAAGGAGAATATAGAGTGCGCTATTTCAGGTCTTTTCAGGTGATATTGAGTGTGTTTGCAGTGACACTTTTACCATTCCAAATTTCGGCTCAACCTGAAGATATAAAAGGGTGGAACAAGGCCCGATGGGGAATGACAGAGAGAGAGATCGCAAATGCGTTCAAAGGAAAAGTTGAACAGCTTCGGGAGCCCATAATAGACAAACAAGAGGGGATATATGTAAAGCAGGAAATCAATGACCTGACCTTTGCTAACACAAAATTCACGGTGAGCTTTGTCATGGACGACAAGTCGAATCAACTCAGGGAGGTTGTGCTAACACCAAAGGGAAGCCATTTCAGAGTGCTCTTTGGAATTCTAGAAAAAAAACTTGTCACTAAATATGGTCCGGTAACCTATAGGGACAAAGAGGATATTGACATGCAAAAGCTGGGCAAAAACGGCTATGGGCCGGACCAAATCAGCCGAGTCTGGAGATTCCCATCGACACTCATCACACTCGAATACTGGGTTTATGGTATGGGTAGTGGGAAGGTGGAGGATGGCGTCACTCTCATATATAAAGAAAATGTGAAGTCCCAGGGCAAACGCTAAGTTCCAGCGGGTCACTGATGGCTCGCTCACGGAATAGCAGATCGAGGTTTTTTGGGAGGAAGAAATGTACTTTGAAACCATTTTACCCTTATTTCCTTTGAATGTTGTCCTCATGCCGGACATGCCCTTACCACTCCATATATTCGAAGAGAGATACAAGAAAATGATCGGGGAGTGCCTGGAGCAGAATAAAGAATTCGGCATTGTATACATCAGTGGTGATGAGGTCCGGCAGGTGGGCTGTACGGCCAAGATCGTGAAGGTGTTGAAACGCTATGAAAGTGGGGAAATGGACATCATCACGTTAGGGAGAAATCGCTTCTTGATCAAGGAGGTCTATGACGGAAAGCCCTATTTTGAGGCCAAAGTCATCCATTTCGATGATGTACCTGAGGAGGAGAGCGGAGAACTTTTAATGCTGGCTCGAGAAGGAATAAAGTCCCTAAACGAGCTCGACAGGGTCATAGGCATACCTAGAGATTACGAGGAGCTGAAAGATTTGGGAGCCAAACCCGTATCTTTTCTGGTCTCGGGGAGCGAGGGACTGCCCCTTGAAGAAAGACAAGAACTCCTCGAAATGACTTCCACAAGAGAGCGCCTCAAAAGCAGTGTAAAGTCACTCCAGAAGGTTCTCGAGGCTACAAAGATTAACAAGGAGAGCCACGAAACGAGCAAAGGAGATGGAGATCTCAGGGAGATTTTAGAAAAATACGGTCTGGATTAGGACCGTCAAACAAGCAAATTTGATCATCTCATGACCTTGTCAGCTAACTAGCCCCTCTAAACGCCCCAATGCATAAGCTTCCGAATGCCTGAATTCGCCAATCACCCATAACGATTAACGGCGAACAATCCGTTAATCAAAGATTTCATTGACAAAGGGCTAAATTGTGGTATTATTAAATCGAGCGCTCGCTCTATCTTACCGAAGGCCTTTAGTTCTTAGGAGAAAATCATGCGTCCAATGAATAATTCCGGCCCTGTAAACCCCCTGCAAAGGGATGAGCTTGTCCCTTCCCCGGCCAAGGATGTGGACCTGGTGGAGAGGAAACATGAGCAAATAGTGGATGGGGCCTGCAGGTTATTCTTTGAGAAGGGTTACCACAGGACGACTATCCGTGAGATCGCGCTGGCATCGGGTATGTCCATGGGGCAGCTTTACCACTACATATCCTCTAAAGATGATGTCTTATTCCTCATCTATAAACACATGCAGATGATTTGGTATGAACATCTCGCGCAATCCAGGATCGAAGAGGTGGAAGATCGTGTCCAGCGTTTGACCAGAGCGCTCCACCATACCCTGGAATTTATGGTGGAGAACAAAGAGCTGTTTCTGTTCGTCTACACAGAAACCAAATACCTGGAGAGGAGACACCTTCGAGTGGTTCTGGAAATGGATGACAAAAACGTCGTGGGGTTCTGGCGGCGACTATTGCAGGGGGTGGACAGGGAAAAGTCCATCAAGGGTGATCTCAATTTCCTGGCCAACCTCATTTCCTATCTCATGGTCTTCCTGCCTTTGAGAGGTTGGAATCTCAGAGATAAAGAGGAGAGCGAACACCTGGATTCCTTGGCCCGTTTCATTCTAAGGGGTTTGGGAATAGGCCAGTAGCGGATATGTGAGACAATGAATTATCTTATGCCAGACGATCAACCGGCCTTCCTGCTATTGAAAACGACGGAAAAGCTGAAAACCGTTATGCAGCAATATTACGCCGAACTGGATGAGGCATCACGGAGCAAGAGCCGTCCCATCGCCTGGTGTACAAGCCAGGGACCCGTAGAGTTATTGAGAGCCATGGGTTTTCTCGTCTATTTTCCTGAAAACCATGGCGTGTTACTGGGAACGACCCGCAGGGCCATGGACTTCATAGGCTTGGCAAATGCCATCGGCTATTCACCTGACATCTGCTCCTATGTCACCAGCGATATAGGGGCCTTCCTGGCTGGTGAGACGCCCCTCAAAGAGGCCTACCAGATCTCCGGTGTGCCTCATCCGGATGTCCTTGTCTACAACAATAACCAGTGTCGGGATGTGCAAGAGTGGTTCGATTACTACGCCCGGCAGATCGGGGTGCCCCTGTTGGGTATAAGAACGCCGCGAGGCGTCGCAGAAGTAAGCCCCCATATGATCTCTGGCGTTGTCAAGCAAATGGAAAAGCTGGCTGATGATCTGGCCCCCATCGCCAAGCAAACACTAAATCTAAACGCATTTTGCGACACAGTCGAACGCGCAAAACAAGGCAGCGACCTCTGGAAGAGCGTACTGGAAATGGCTGGCCATCACCCTTCTCCCATAACCTTCACAGATGTCTGCTTCCATATCGGCCCGGCAGTAAATTTGAGGGGAACGGATATGGCGGTATCCTACTACCAGGCGCTGTCTGAAGAGCTGGCATATCGGATAAAGCACAAAATGGGTGCCATTAAGAATGAACGATTTCGGATTTATTGGGAGGGCATGCCCATATGGGGAAAGCTTCGGTTTATTGCTGGAACCATGGCAAGGATGCATGTCTCTTTGGTTGCGTCAACCTACGGCCACTCCTGGGTGTTTGACGCCCTTGACCCCGATGATCCTTTCACCAGCACGGCCAGGGCATACACGGAATTATTCACGGTGCGCCATGAACGCTTCAAAGAATTATTTCTGATGGAGATGTTAAGGAGATTTCAGGTTGACGGTATCATTTTCCACAACTCTAGAACGTGCCCCAACTGCAACAATTCCCAGTACGGCATGCCACGAAGGCTGAGTGAAAAGACCCATATCCCCCACCTTATTCTAGACGGGGACCTCAATGACATGCGATGCTTTTCCGAGGAACAGACATTGACCAACTTGGAGGCCTTTGTTGAAATGCTGGCCCAAAGAATATAATAGAAGGACCAGGCCGGCTTCCGGCTCGTAGAACCTACAGCTCGGAGAGGAGCCTCGGCCTCCGGCCCGTAGGGCCTACGCCCCGGAGGGCATGAAAGAAAAGGTATCAGCAGCCAACGAATGAGCCCATGCTGGGGTTTGAACAACAACGCGGAAAGATTTGACCCTTTAACGCTAAACGAATAAATCTATGGAGGTGTGTCATGGCAATAGATGAAGGTGTGTGGGGCTTTTTCAAAAAGCATCTGGGGTACAATGACGAGGAGATGAAAAAATTCAGAGAAAACCCACGAAATGAAGAGATCCTTTCCAAGGCCCCTGGGTTGATGAACAAGACCATCGTTGCCGAGGTGGTGGAATCACACGGCTGCAACAGTCAGCACAAGGTGGGAGACAAGTTCTATTTTGATGGGTCAGGCAACCTTATTACCAAACTCAATCCAAAGAGAATCTGCGTATACGCGCTGAGCACAGTTGCCCCCCTAATCTTTACAGCAAATGAGCTGTTCTATGCAGGGGCCGATCCTAATGAGATGCGATTTAACAGAACCGGCTGCTTCGACGTGGGCGTG
>DAOVAK010000559.1 GCA_030671095.1 Deltaproteobacteria bacterium
AATCGGGAGACCGCTTTCACAGAACGACTCACATCACATATGGCAACCACATCAGGACGATCGATCTTCCTCTTCTTCCACTTGGGTTCAAAAAGAAGGCCCCCATAGGTGATGTTTTTTCTCAAGGTGTTCTTGAAATCAAGCAGGCCCCTGTTGGCCGTTTTCCGCCGTCTGGAATAGAGTGTATTCAGTCGCTTGGTCATCTTTTGAACAATAACGCGCATACGGTGGAAATCACGCTGTTCCACGTTGGAAAGCCCGATGTTCCTCAGATATTGTTCGATCATTTCCTCTGTTGCCGAGCTGGCAAAGAGATCATATTGTCGCTCTACGTAGTTCTTCACCGTTTCAAACAACGCCTCTTTTGCAACTTCCAATCTTTTAGCCCGTTCCTGCATATCCTCTTGACCAAACCGTTTGATATCACGATTCAACCCTTCCAGACCCATTTGCTGCAGAATCTTCTGGATGTACAGCCCCTTCTGGGTGAAGAACTTTATGCCCGTGATATCCACCTGATGGGCGGCATTGCTCATCGCCACAGAAAGACCCGCATTATCCCCAGAAAGGAGCATTTGTGTAAGGAGGGAATCCAGTGTGTCCAGATCGGTTTCCAAGGAGCCAGCAGAATCCGTTTTCCGGGTTGAAAAGGCATCAAAAGCAAAGAATCCTTCGAAGCACTCCTCGAAAATCTCTTTTTCCGTTTGAGACTTTGCCAGGGCCACCGATAGGGCATCCTTCAAAACTTCCCTATCTTGATAGCCCATAAGCTCAACGGCCCGCATGGCGTCTGTGCTCTCGGATATGGAGATTCTTATCCCTGATCCACGCAACGCGGAAATGAAATCCTCAAGGATCTGATCCATTTTTCACTCTTAAGCCCTTGCTACAGACTTCTCTGTGAAATCATAGAGGTGCTCTTCGACCGTCCGGATATCTTCTTCAAACTTCAGAAAGACATTGAGAGTCTCTCTGACCAGGTCCGGACTCAGCTTGTCGGAATGGAGGAGGAGCAAGACCCTAGCCCAGTCAATGGTCTCGCTAATGGATGGGACCTTCTTTAAATCCAGTTCCCTCACCTGTTGGATGAAGGAAACCAACTGCTTTCTAAGTCGTTCAGGAATTCCAGGGACACGCGTATGGATGATCTTTCTTTCCAGTTTGGGATCAGGGAAGGGAATAAAGAGGTGCAGACATCGACGTTTTAGGGCTTCACTCAGCTCCCTGGTATTATTACTCGTCAGGAACACAAAGGGTTTAGATGTGGCGGAAACGGTGCCGATCTCTGGTACGGAAACTTGGAAATCGGAGAGGATTTCGAGCAAAAACGCCTCGAACTCCTGGTCCGATTTGTCCACTTCATCTACCAAGAGTACACATCCTTCCTGCTGCTGAAGGGCTTTCAGGAGTGGCCGCGGTTCAAGGAATGGGCTGGAGAAAAAGATATCGTCATATTGATGAAGTTTCTCAATGGACTCTGTCAGTCCATCAGATTTCTGAATGAGATCATTTAATTTATCTTTCAATATTTGGGTATAGAGGAGCTGCTTTCCATATTTCCATTCGTAGAGCGCTTTGGACTCATCGAGTCCTTCATAACATTGAAGCCGGATTAGTGGGACCTGGAGGTAAATGGCCGCGCTCTTTCCAAGGTCTGTTTTACCAACGCCGGCCGGCCCTTCAACCAGGATAGGTTTGCCAAGGTGATAGGCAAGATAAAGGGTTGTGGCGATCTTCTTCGTGCAGACGTATTCCACGTCATCAAATCCTTGTTGGATCCTCTCAATGGTGGAAAACTTCTCTTCATCCAGCCACTTCATGAAATGCCTTTCTTTGCAGAACTACTTACCGACTATTATTTCTCCATGGAAGGCAAATTCAATGCCGTCTAAGTAATATACAACAGATCTGAAGAATTAGAAAGCTTGTTTCACCGATCTTTTTCAGAAGTCGAGGTGAAGGAAAAGGAAAGAAGCACATCCGAGACCAGATTTACAAGGCCCCAGATGGCGTCTGGTGCAAGGTGATGCTCTATGGACCGGTCAAAGAGGATAGAGAGGCGCGGTTCGAACTCCTCATCTCCTTTCCATAGGAGATAGTAGAGGGGCACTTCGGGAAAGGCCTGAAACATATATGCGGCGTCAGCCAGATCCAAAACTTCACCACCTGCCTGTTCTGCCGCCTCCTTGAAACGAGCCAGATCGTTTCCGTAACGATCCAACAGGGGCTGTATCTTAAGCTCATGGGGTCCTGTGAAAAAATGGGCACTTTTGAGTTCTTTGACACTCACCATATCTTGTCTGAGAGGCTCTGGGACCACATTGAGAAGGTACACAAGGCAGACCAACTCCAGAAGGGGGTTGTCCATGCGGTCCCACTGGCCATGGCTTTGACGATGCAGACACCGGTTCTCCGTGTCCACCAGAAGATATTCTTTCAGAAAGGGAAGCAACAGACCCGTTGGAGGATAGTTCCTCGCGGATGCAACTTTGCAAAGCTTCTCTAAGTCGCGGTTTCTAAGCTCTTCCCAGTATTGTGCCGGCACTTCCAAAACATCACCAGAAGGGGTCTTGGCCTGCGGTCCTTGTTTGCGCCTTCTCTCCTGCATGCTCAAAAACCCCTGGCTAAAGGGATAAGGTCCTGCCTTGAATCTATCACAGGGAAACTCTTCACAGTCCATTGGACAGTATCCTATCCTGTTCTCTGAGGCACAGGCAAGTATGGGGCATGGCGAACCCAGGACCCTCACTTGGGTTGCCATTTTTTTTAGCCCCTCCTCGCTCGTTCCTGCCCCGCACGTGGAACAGAATCCCAGGAGATTCAGTCTGCAAACATCACAGTTTATTCCACAGGCTCCAGTGGGCATGACGAATCC
>DAOVAK010000498.1 GCA_030671095.1 Deltaproteobacteria bacterium
GGCAGATGATGCCTTGATGGTGGATCAGGGATAATCAAATTTCCTTGACATGTCCACATGATCTGCTCGGAGAAATCTTTTTAAGTTATAAAATCGCCTCCATCCTCCGTAGCAGAGCTACTGCGCCCGTCCTCCGTAGCAGACTACTGCGGAGGATGGAGAGGACGGGTCGCGATTTTATACAACGTCCCGCCACAGTCCTAAAATTTTCCTCTCGGAAAATTTTAGATAACGCCCCCGGGGACCGGGGGCTTCTAAGCCTCCCGAGAGCATTCGGGAGGCGCTTTATAAAATCCTGCAAGGGATTTTATTGAAGATATCAGGAGGACTGTTACACTGAGCCATGGCTATTATAGCCCCATTTAAGGGTTTGACATATAACCTTGAAAGACTGAACGATATATCGAACCTGATAGCCCCTCCCTATGACGTGATCTCAGAGGAGGAACAGGAGGGATACTATCAGACCGACCCCTATAACGTGATACGCCTGATCCTCGGAAAAAAGAAGACAGGAGATACGGACTGGGATAACAGATATACGCGATCAGCGGATGTTTACAAGAGATGGGAATCGGAGGAAATTCTGGTTCGCACCGATACCCCTGCCATGTATGTCACATCCCTCGCCTATGATCCGGGCGACGGCCGTGGTCCCAGGGTCAGGTGGGGTCTTATTGTCCTTGTACGCATAGAAGATGAGGACTCAGGGGTCATTCTTCCACACGAAAGGACCTTTTCGGCCCACAGGGACGATCGGTTAAAACTCATGAGGGCCTGCAGCGCCCAGCTCAGCCAGGTATTCGGTCTTTATGAAGATCTGGATAACAGTGTGTTTGGGCCCTTGAGAAAGGCCATTGAGGCTCCGCCGCATATCTCCTTCGACTTCAGGGATGGAACAAGCCACCAGTTGTGGGTCGTACAAGATCGATCCATTATCAAAAAGGTGGCAGACGCCATGTATAACAAGACCGTTATCATTGCGGACGGCCATCATCGATACGAAACTTCCCGCAACTTTAGAAATATGATGAGGGCCCGATACGGGTGGCGACCTCCCAACAGGGCCCACGAATATCTCATGATGTACCTCACCAATATGAACGATGTGGGGATGACCATCTTACCCTCTCATCGTTTGATCAAAAGATGTGAAACCTTTCAGCTAGATTCATTTCTGGACAGTCTAAAGCCATGGTTTGAGATCACTGCCCTCTCCTCTTCAAAATCCGACCCCTCATCCCAGAGCCTGGAACTAAAGCGCACGCTTGCAAAAAAGGGTCGGTCCACGTCAGCCATAGGTTTCCATTACCATGGCGATAATAGCTATTATCTATTTCCCCTTAAGGAAGGTGTAAGGGGTGAGATGGGCGAGGATCTTCACGCTTCGCTTAAGAAGCTTGATGTTCTCGTTCTATCTCGTTTCATATTTCAGAAGTCCTTAGGCTTTAGCAAAGAGGACTTGGATAATGAGGAGATATTCTACTATCAAAGTGACATGACAGAGGCCCTTTCTTTGGTTGATTCTGGAGACTATCAAATGGCATTCTTGCTTAACCCCACCAAAATGGAGCATGTCAAAGAGGTGACCGGCAATGCTTTGATTATGCCTCGAAAATCAACCTATTTCTACCCAAAGGTCTTAACAGGCCTGGTTTTTAACAAGATAGATCCCTATGAAATCATTGAGGCCCCCTGACGTAAAGCTCCTGCCAGATGAATCCTTTGATGAATTCATTGACGGCCGGTTGAAGCTCATCCAGTCCAAAACAGGGTACCGGTTTTCCGTTGATGCCATCTTGCTATCTCAGTTCGTCACCATAAAGCGAGGAGATAGGGTGGTCGATCTGGGAACCGGATGTGGCATCATTCCCCTCGTCCTGCTATTAACAAGACCTGTCGGTTATACCATTGGTCTTGAAATACAAAAGGACCTTGCGGATCAGGCCGCTCGAAATACCGTATTGAATGGATACGAAAGTAAAATGGGGGTTATTCTGGGTGATATTAAACACCCCCCGTTTGCTCCGTCATCAGCGGATGTGGTGACATGCAATCCCCCTTATCGCCCGAAAAACAGTGGCCGGATTAATCCCGATCTGCAAAGGGCTATAGCCAGGCATGAAATGCTTGCCTCCTTGGATGATATTCTGAATGCTGCCAGCAGGACATTGAGACCCAAAGGCAGGCTGGCCATGATTTACTCAGCTGTACGTCTGGTGGAGGTTTTGGTCAGGATGAGGGGATTCAATTTGGAGCCCAAGAGGATCAGAATCGTCTATCCCGGGATGGAATCGGAAGCCAAGCTGGCCCTCGTAGAAGCCTCATTGGGCGGAAGAAAAGGCCTGAAGGTGTTGCCGCCCCTCTTTGATCAAGGGGACTTTGGAATCTAGTTCGCTTCGCCCCGCCTACCCCGCCTGTACGAGAGCAATAGCAGGCAGCGATCTTAGAATTAACCGCAGACACACGCAGACTTCCGCAGACGCACAGGACAAGAATTTTTGGACAGGATTAACAGGATTGACAGGATTGACAGGACTGGATGCATGGATCGCTGGAAACCCCGCTGCGCGGGGATCCCAATGCCTAGCATTGGGAGCAATGGGAAGCCATGAAGGACAAAATTGAGCTAGCTCATTTTTGCTCTTCATGGGCTCCCATTCTTTCAAGCGATCCAACCAAACCAGTATCTTGGATATCAGCGTAATCTGCGGAATCTGCGTCCAAAAGTGTTAGAGGGCTGAGTGATTAATTTTTCGTGTTTTCCAAATTTCCCCTTTTCGTGATAAATCCCTGGTTCCGGAAAGTTTGGTTTTGAAGCGATCCTTCTCAGTGTTCTCTGCGTCTCTAGCGAGCGGAGGGAGCGGGCGAGAGATATCCTAGTTATCCTGTAAATCCTGTCTAGAAAACCTCTGAGGCCTCTATTTACTTCCCAATCTAAATTCTATCCTATCCACCGCCCTACGGCCCAACCTACGGTTCAATTTCTCCTTAATGCTCTCTTCCACAAATCCCAGTTCCTGGAGCCAGATGGGATCTGAAACCTTTACCCTGAGTTTCCCATCCTTAATCCACTCGGGTTGGGCGTTTTTTGCAATGGCGGCACCAACGGCCCCT
>DAOVAK010000011.1 GCA_030671095.1 Deltaproteobacteria bacterium
GTGAATACTTGAGTCGAAGTGACGTTTAAGGGAGCTGGAAAGGAGATGATTGTAAATTTATGTAATCTTATGCTTGGGGCAATTAGGCTTCATGAGGTAGCTGAAGAGAAAGGACTGACATTAGCGGGGAAGGGCAATGGACCAATGCACGGCAAGTTTGTGTAGTATTAAAGCAATTATTCTCTAAAGCGTTGCCCCAGTAAATCAGAGCCGGCTTGGACTCAGCATAGAATCTCGCGGCTTGGTAAATCTTTTCTACCGGAATCCAGGTCAATTCTGAAACCATCTGAGGGGTATACATTTGAAGGTTTTCTTCTAGCTCTTCCAACCCTATAGTCCATTCCTGAACAAAGTCCTTATCATATAGTTCCTCACCAACAATGATGTCTAGAAATCCAAGGTTTTGGGCCTAGATCTCGCATAGGCTTGACCTTCTACATCAGGCCCCAATATTTGATAATGTAACTGTCAATTTTAGAATCTCAATCGAATTGAATTGAGTCATCGGGCGAATCTGGGGATAGTCGAGGGACGCAGTGAGCAATTTCTTTGGTTTACAAAAAAAACGATCGATTGCTATTTTTCTCTTGACAGAGGTTTTATTTAATTTTATCAGTTATTGAAGAACAGAAAAATGAAGCACAAGCTTTGAGAGATAAGAAGGGGGGAGATGGCTACTTCCAATTTGCAAAAAAAGGGCGATTGCTATTTTTAGGCCTTGAGATCACAATGAGAGAGTCCTATATAAGAAAACAGAAGAGAGGTCAGTATACGAGAGAAAAGATTCTTCAGGGGGCGGTTGATCTTTTTTATGAGTATGGATTTGCCAGGGCCTCCACAAGACAGCTTGTCCAAAGGGTTGGGATGACCAGTTCGGCCATCTATAATCATTTCGATAATAAGGATGAGATCCTTTTTACCATTATTCAGCGGGCAAGCGGCAAAACTCTGGACACGATCAAAGATGTAATCAGCAAATACGACGATCCAGAGGAGTGTTTGAAGCACATGATCTCGAACATGCTTTATCTTTTCAGAGACGACGGGATAAAAAAGGAAATCGCCATTTTCATTGATGAATTGTACCAGTTACCTGAAGATCTCAGAGAGATTTGTAACAAACAGCACCGGCTAATTTTTGACCTCTTTGAGAGTAAGGTTCGCGAACTCAAAAACAACAATCTCGCTAATCCCATAAACGATAAAGTGGCAACCTTCGGCATCTTGGGCGCAATGAATTGGGTATATCACTGGTTTAGGAACAATGGCCCCCTTACCATTGAAGAGATAGCGGATGAACTTATAAAGCTGCTGTTTAATGGTCTGACTAGGGTAGATAACCCCAAAGCCCTCAAACATAAAAAGAAGCTTTTGAAATAGATGATGAAAGGTACGCCAAAATGACGGCTCAACGGGTCCTAACCAAGAAGGTCAAAGATCATATAGCTTTCCTCTCATTGAACCGTCCTGAGCAGGCCAATTCTCTCAACAAGGCCCTTTTTCTGGCCCTTAAAAACGAGATGGAGGCGTTAGAATATGAGGATGATGTCAGAGTCATCGTGATTACGGGTGCAGGGGAAAAGGCCTTCTGTGCTGGGATTGACCTAAAGGAACGTGCCAAAATGCCAAAAAATGAGATCCTCTCATTTAGGGACCGATACATAAAGTCCTGTTTTGATTCTATTCGGAATTTTACCAAGCCATTAATCGGTGCGGTTAACGGCATTGCTTTTGGCGGCGGAGCGGAACTGGCACTCGCATGTGATATCAGAATTGCCTCTCCTAGGGCAAGGTTTGCCCAGTCCGAGATTAAATGGGGGATGATTCCGGCGTGTGGAGCCTGTCAGCGCCTTCGAATGATTGTGGGAATTGGCATAGCCAAAGAGGTCATCTTTACGGGCAGAGTTATTGAGGCCGAAGAGGCTCATCGGTTGCGTATCTATAATAGAGTGGTCCCCCCAGAGGATTTGATGGAAGAGGCTGAAAAGCTGGCCTTGGAAATTTCAAAAAATTCTCCCATTGCTCTCAAACAGGCCAAGAGGGCAATTGATATCGGTGCCAGTATCTCGGAGAGCCTGGATTATGAATTTGAGGTTTCTAAAGAGTGTTATTTTATTGGCGAGGCGATGACTGAGCCGAAGAAATTTTAGTCATTTGTGCTTGGGAATTTCTGGTTAGCGTCAGTAGCCAAGTAGCAAGAGTGAGGGCAAAAGGGAATTAGGGTCTGGGCTGTTTTGGGCAGGAGAAAATAAATATATGTGCTCAAAGGGAGGTAAGTGTTTTTAATATAATTAAAAACGATCGATCGTATTTATTTATAAGAAAATTCATATGCTCTTACCCAGGTTAATCTGGTGGGCTAAAAAAAGAAGGTGGAGGGAAAGATGGAATATCAAAATGTGACCTTTGACATGAAAGAAGAGATCGGACTGTTGACCATCAACAGGCCTAAAAAACTGAACGCCCTTAATGCTGCCACTATGCATGAAGTCAACGATGTCCTCACCCAGGTCAAGGCGAATGACAATTTGAGAGTTCTGATCATCACCGGGGCCGGGGAAAAGGCCTTTGTGGCTGGGGCAGATATCTCCGAGTTTGTGGAGATTGGTCTCAAGGAAGGGTTTGATTTTGCCAGGAAAGGGCATCAGATATTCAGGGAACTGGAATGGTTGGGAATCCCTACCATTGCTGCTGTTAACGGTTTGGCGTTGGGAGGGGGATGCGAATTGGCCATGGCCTGTACGTTCAGGATCATGTCTGAGCAAGCCAAATTTGGCTTACCTGAGCTCGGTCTGGGAGTCATCCCCGGATATGGAGGCACCCAGCGGCTGGCCAGGGTGCTCGGAAAGGGCCGGGCCCTTTGGTTGATGTTAACGGGTGAGACAATAGGGGCTGAGGAGGCCCTTAGAGTAGGATGGGCCAACATGGTGGTAAAGTCCGAAGAACTCCTGGATGCCGCCTTTAAGGTCGCGAATACCATACGCCAAAAGGGCCCGTTGGCAGTCAAATGTGCCCTTATTGCCGTTCGTCACGGCATAGAGAGTGACATGGAGACAGGCCTGATTATCGAGTCGGCCATGGTAAACCTGGTCTTGGCCAGTAAGGATAAAGAGGAAGGCGTTGCCTCGTTCCTAGAAAAGCGGAAACCTGTGTTCCAAGGCAGATAGACATTTTGGGCAAAGGAGATAGAAATGATAGAAGATTTCAAGAAAATTTATGAAAATCGTCATGGATACATAGAGGATTGGAAAGGGGAAAATCCTGATCGGAAAATTCTTGGTTATATGTGTACATACATGCCTGAGGAGATCCTCTACGCGGGGCGTGTGCTGCCGATTAGGATTCTGGGGGGACATGAGCCACAGAATGTGACAGAGCCACATATTATGGGGATGTTTTGCCCGTTTTGCCGGGATGTTCTGGCTCAGGGTTTGATGGGGAGATACGACTATTTGGATGGGGTTGGCATCACCCACACATGCATGCATATTTACCAGGCGTACGAAAGCTGGGTTTTGCACAAGGAGGTGAAAGATTTTTTCATCCCAACTCCTAACAATGTTCAAACGCCCCATGCGCTTCCCTATTTGACGGGGCAGTTAAGGCTTTTCAAGGAAAAGCTGGAGGAATGGATAGGGATAACGATTACAGAAGAGGATCTGAGCCGTGGTATCGGAATTGTTGACAAGACGCGAAGGTTGATGAGGGATGTATATGATACTAGAAAGGCTAATAATCCTCCGATATCCGGCCTGGATTCCATGTATATGGTGGTGGCCTCCCAGGTGGTCGACAAGGTGGAGTTTAACGGGATCTTGGAAAATATCCTGAAAAATGAACTGCCAGGTCGTAAGGCGAAGGAAGATCCAGGAATTCGGTTGATGATGATCGGCAGTGAGAATGATGATGTAAGATTTATTGAAATGGTTGAAAATCTTAATGCCTCCATTGTTATTGATGATCATTGTACAGGGGGCCGATATTTTTGGAACACGACGGAGAATGAAAGGGACCCACTCACTAATATTGCGGAACGGTATATCAAGCGACCCCCTTGTCCCATTAAGGACTTTCCCGAAAGAAACCGTGTCCCTCACCTATTGGGACTGGCAAGAGACTGGGATGTGGCTGGTGTGATAGTGATTCAGCAGAAGTTTTGTGATCCACATGAGTTAGATAAGGTGGCCATTACAAAGGCTCTGGAGGATGCGGGGTTTCCCACGCTATATCTGGAGTTTGATGTGACAGTTCCTGTAGGCCCGCTCAGGATAAGGGTGGAGGCCTTTTTGGAGACTCTTGGTTCAGAAGATCTATTTTAATAAAGTATGGAGGACGAAAATGGGAAAATATAAAACAGCGTCGCTTAAATGTTGGGATAGGGCCAAAGAGCTGAGGGCTGAGGTATATGATCGAATAGCAAAGGCGAGAGATGAAGGTAAGATGATAGTGGCTGGAGGCACTGAAAGTGCTTTGGCGCTGCCTGCCGGCTTTGACATGGAGTTTTTAGGGGGAGAGCCTTATGGTGCAAGTTGTACCTTTATGGGCAAGAGGGATGCTGACAAATATATGCGATACTTTGAAGCAGCGGAAGCTGCCAAATTTCCGAGGGACCTATGTTCCTACATGAGACTCGGATTTGGGTCATTTTTATGCGAAAGTTATGCGTTTGGTGGCGCATACCCGAAGCCGAACTTTAACCTGCAGACTCATATATGCGATACCCACGGGAAATGGTATCAGATCATGAGCGAATTGGAAGGAGTTCCATACAATTGTGTGGATTATGTGCCGTATGATTGGGAGACGGAAGAGGAGAGCGAAGAGAGTAAGAAGCTTAAGCGTGATTATCTGAAGAACCAGATGCTCGATGTTATCGACTGGATGGAGGAAGTAACGGGTGAGAAATTTGATGACGAGAAATTCATCAACGCAGTGAACTGGGAGTGTGAATCTACGAATCTGTGGGCGCAATGCTGCATGGTAAATCGTAACATCCCCGCGGTCATGGATGAAAAGATGATGTTTTCCCTTTATGTAATAGCGGTGTTAATGAGACAGAGAAAAGAAGCCGTGGAGTTTTATAGGGATTTGCTTGACGAGCTCAAGGACAGGGCAGATAGAGGGATTGCTGCGTTTGCCGATGAACGGCTGAGGCTGTTACACGACAGCCAGCCGCCGTGGCATTCCTTGGAGATCTTTCGCCATATGGAAGAGTATGGTGGGGTATCGATAGGAGCGAGTTACTCATTTGGACTTTCCGGGGGCTGGGCCTACGATGAAGACCGGGATACGTGGCTTCCTGCCAAGCCGCCCAAGGAGGCCGGTGTGGAGTTAAAGACTAGAGAAGAGGCGTGCGATTGGTATGCGAAGTGGCTCCTGGAATATCATCTTGTACTGAGATCCTTAAGGTTTTCTGGTCGAGGGAAGAACAAACGCATACATGATATACTGAAGAACTGGAGCGTGGATGGTGTGATGATCCACCTCAATAGGGGATGTGAAGGGACGGCTGTGGGCCAGATGGAATTGAGGTACTATCTAGCGGAAAATGGCATACCCTCCATGACCTATGAGGGGAATCATGCCGATATCCGTGAGTTTGATATGGACCGGACAAAGGCCAAGATCGATACCTTTATGGAGACGCTGGGAGTAAAGAAGATTAGCCAATAATCAGGGAGGAAGGATCCATGATATCAGCAGGAATGGATGTAGGAGCAAAGACCGTCAAAGTAGTCATAGTGAAAGACGGAAAAATAATTGGCAAAGGGATAGCGACGGCAGGGCTCGAGGCGGCCGGAGCCAATGATAAGGCATGGGAGCAGGCCCTTGACGAAGCTGGGGTGGGCCGAGATGCGATTGAAAAGGTGATGGCGACCGGTGCAAGACGAGAAGAGGTAAGCGGGTATGATGATACGGTGAGTGAGGTGGTGGCGGATGCCCGGGCCATGCATGTTACTAACCCGGATGTAAGGACCATAGTGGACGTAGGAGCAGAAGAAGGTCGAGCGATAAAGATCGACGCAGACGGCAAGGTGCTTGATTTTGCTGTAAATGAAAAGTGTGCTGCCGGAGCAGGGTCATTCATAGAGGCCATGTCCCGAGCAATGCAGGTATCGATTGAGGATTTCGGCAAGTTATCTCTTGAATCTACCGCTACGATACCGATTAATGCGCAGTGTGCAATATTTGCAGAATCCGAGGTAGTGTCCCTGGTGCATGATGAGACGAGCAGGCCTGATATCTGCAAGGCGGTAAACGATGCAATAGCGGAGCGGCTGGCGTCCATGTCGCGTCGAGTCAGGGTAGAGCCTAAGGTTGCGCTGATAGGCGGAGCCGGTCTTGCAGTAGGGCTTCAAAACTCATTTAAAAACGCACTGGAACTGGAAGAGCTGATTGTGCCGGAGAATCCTGAGTTTCTTGGCGCCTATGGAGCAGCCCTTAGAGCGTCTGAATAATAAGCAGATTTGGAGGATAAGAAAGATGGCTGAGGAACAAGAAAAGGCTAAAGAATATTGGCGTTGGGATGAGACCAACTGGGCAGATCCTGAGAAGGACTGGAGGGATGCGAAGGTAATATCTGCCGGGGTTGATATAGGCTCTGTGAGTTCTCAGGCAGCGATACTGGCGGATGGAGAGCTGTATGCCTATGCCAATACCCGTACGGGATATAACAGTCCTGAAAGTGCACGTAATGTGACAAACTGGGCCCTGGAAGCGACGAACGGAATGACGCTGGGCGACATTCACTTCACGGTAGGCACGGGATACGGACGTGTGAAGGTTCCGTTTGCCAACAAGGCGATAACGGAGATAGCATGCCATGCACGAGGGGCCAATTACATGTACGGGCCAACGGTTCGGACGGTGATGGATATGGGGGGACAGGACCTGAAGGCGATTCGCTGTGATGACCGAGGCAAGGTTCTCAGTTTTCTGATGAATGAGAAATGTGCCGCAGGAACAGGTCGAGGCATGGAGGTGATAGCGGACCTTCTGGAGGTGCCGATACAAGAGGTTGGCATACGTTCGCTTGATGTGGATGAGGATCCCCCACCGGTAAGCAGCACATGTGTTCTTTTTGCAAAGTCAGAGATGATGGGTTTGCTGAAGAAAGGATATTCGGTTAATCAGGCACTTGCCGCCTACTGCGCAGCAATGGCCTACCGGGTTTACACACAGATCAGGGAGGTGGATGTTGTTGAGGATTTTGTGATTACCGGAGGCATAGCCAAAAACCCCGGGATTGTGGTGAGACTTGAGAGACTCTTAAGATTTAACTCCCTCAAGACAGACGTGGATTACCAATTGGCCGGGGCTATAGGTGCAGCTCTGTTTGGCAAGGTGCTATATGAGAAATCGCAGAAAAAATAAAAGGTAATGGTAAATATAACCATTGATGGGCAGAAGGTAGAAGCCCCGGCAGAGAAAACCGTCCTGCAGGTAAGTTTAGAAGCAGGTATTTACATCCCCCATCTTTGCTTTCATCCACAGTTAGATTCCCTTTCCGAAACCGTAGCACTTGATAAGGTCTATCAAGGGGGTGTTGCACACGAGGGGAGGCCGGGTGAGGTGTATGAAGGGTGCAATCTGTGCCTTGTGCAAATAGAGGGACGTGAGGATCTGGTTCGGTCGTGTAAGACCCTGGTTGCTGACGGGCTGGTCATAACGACTGATTCGTTCGAGATTAAGAAGGCCAGAGAGGAAAACCTGGTCGCTGTCCTGGAACGACATCCTCACGCCTGCCTGCTCTGCCCGCAGGCTGAAGGATGTGACCGGAAGGTATGTTCTGTGCATATTCCGGAGGACGAACGCTGCTGTTCCAAATTTGGTGATTGTGAACTCCAGAAGGTTTCTCAGTTCATCGGGATGGAATCAGGCCTTCCGCCTTATGTACCCATTCGCCAGCCTGTATTGGAAGATGAGCCTCTTATCAAAAGAGACTACAATCTCTGTATCGGCTGCTTGCGTTGTGTGAAGGTGTGTAAGGAGGTTAAGGGAGCGGATGCCCTTGGTTTCATAATTGAGGATGGCCGGGTGGTTGTTGGCAGCAAAGGGTCTACACTCAAAGAGTCCGGTTGTGATTTTTGCGGGTTTTGTATTGAAGTCTGCCCGACAGGAGCCCTTCTTGACAAGGATAGGGGCTTGGGCGAGCGCGATAAGATCCTTGTTCCATGCAGAAACAGATGCCCGGCTGAAGTTGATGTTCCCAGATATATCCGGCACATAAGTCAGGGAGACTTTAAAAAGGCCCTGAGAGTAGTATACGAGAGGGTTCCTTTCCCGGGGGTCCTGGGACGGGTCTGTTTTCATCCCTGTGAAGATGAGTGCCGGAGGGCAAACCTGGATCAGCCTCTGTCTATATGTGCACTTAAAAGGGCGGCCTCGGACCAGTGCGGAGTGTTATCACTTGATCCTGAAATCAGGAGCAGCACAGGTAAGAAAGTGGCTGTTATAGGATCCGGACCCGCCGGAATGACAGCCGCGTATTACCTTTCCATTTTGGGGCATTCGGTAACGGTGTTTGAAGCCCTGGCAGAGGCAGGGGGGATGCTTCGGGTGGGTATCCCTGAATACAGACTTCCCAAAGATGTGCTGGATCGTGAGATAAAATTTATAGAGGATACCGGTGTTAAGATAAAAACAAATCACTCCATTGATTCACTGGAAGAGCTGTTTGCAGACGGTTACAATGCGGTTTTTGTGTCTGTTGGGGCCCACGAAGCAGTTAAACTCGATATTCCCGGAGAAGATAGTGACGGGGTCCTGGACGGTGTTGACTTGCTGAGAAAAGTGAATCTGGGGCAGGAAGTTAGCATCGGAAAGAGAGTTGCTATCATCGGTGGTGGTAATGTGGCCATGGATTCGGCCCGCAGTGCGCGTCGGATGGGCGCTGGGTCGGTATCTATCTTTTATCGCCGCACCAGGGAGGAGATGCCTGCGTACAAAGGAGAGGTGGAAGCCGCCCTAGAAGAAGGCGTAATTATTGAATACCAGGTAACACCTATCAATATTGCAAAAGTTGATGGCGGCTTAGAAGTAGAATTTATACAGATGGAGATGGGTGAGCCTGCTGAAAGCAAGAGACGCAGGCCGATTCCGGTAAAAGGAAGTGAACATGAACTGGTGTTTGATACGGTAATGCCTGCCATAGGACAGCGTTCAGTGGCGCCTAAGGGGCTTGATATGGTTCCGGGTGACGGGCAAAAGGCAGAGGTTGATGTCAAGAAAGGTGTGTTTGTAGGGGGGGATCTTTTGACAGGTCCCTTGAGTGTTATTGATGCGATAGCGGGCGGCAGGAAGGGCGCTGTTTTCATCGATAAATTTTTGGGAGGCGATGGTAATATAGAACAGGTCTTTGCAGCAGATGAGACTATGCGGCTATGCGCGGGGCCTGGTGCCATACATATTAATCAAAACCGTGCCGCGATGCCTATGCTGCCGGCAGATAAAAGAAACAATAGTTTTGCAGAGGTATGCCTCGGCCTGGGCAGGGAGACGGCAATTGCTGAGTCCGGCAGGTGTCTGGCCTGTGATTTGAGGTTTAAGATTATGCCTGCGGTCCTGCCTCCGGAGCGCTGGTTGGTTTTGTCTGGGGAAAATGTGGAGAGCGTACCCGAGACAGAGGGCGTTTACGTGCTCTACGATGAACAAAAGGAGATATGCCAGGTATCGGGTGTTGAAAACCTTCGGGAGGAATTGAAGGAAGAAGTTAAACAGGGTGGATCTGCCCGGTTTTTTTTCTATGAAGAAGATGAAATGTATACTGGTAGAGAAAGACAGCTCATTCAGCAATATATGAAGAAACACGGCAAAATGCCCCCTGGGAATGACGAATTCGATGACCTATTTTAGGTGTAATGTGAGATTTCTCAAACGATGAGCCATCGAGGTTGTTTTTCAAAAAATTAGCAGAACTGGAGGTAACCCATGAGATTGAAAGACAAAGTTGCCATCGTGACAGGAGGTGGAGGGGGCATCGGCCGAGCCGCGGCCCTTGCTTTTGCCAGGGAAGGCGCCGATGTCCTGGTGAATTATGTGAGCAACAGTCAGACCTCCCTGGTATGGTGGGAGAGATATTTTACAACTGGCTAAATATTCTGCATAGAAGGGGAGCAATAGTATGGGTAACGAAAAGAAGATTACATGCCCCTGGTGTCAAAAAGAGACGGTTGTCAGGGAAAGCAAAGAGAAAAGCGACTATGCCGACATCGTGGTCAGAAGATGTGCTGAATGTGGAGATGTGATCGCGGCCTATTTGGATGAAGACAGGGTCGTCTTGGGAAAAGTGAGGACCTTCCAGATATAATGAATAGAGATTGAGGAGGGAAGAGGTATGGTAAAAGAAAAAGAGGAAACCATTGCCCCCATGTCTGAGGGGATCATCAATGATGAGGCATTGAGTGAATGGAACAAGCGGATAGGTTTGAGCCTCCGGGTAAACAACACGTTCAACCAATTTGTCAACTTTGAAGCCATCTTGCGATATGTCAACGGGATAGGGGATATCAATCCCCTCTTCCGTGAGCCCGAGTACGCAAAAAAGAGCCGCTATGGGACTTTGATTGCGCCCCCCAACTGGCTTTACAGCGTTTTCCCCACATGGGTTCTTCAGGGGTTGCCCGGGATCCAGGCCTTTCACTCTGGAAATGACTGGAAGTTTTATAGACCCATCTATGTTTACGACACAATCACCCCCAAATGTATCTTTACCGGGTATGATGTAAAGTCCAGTGCCTTTTCAGGAAAGATGGTCATGGAGTACCAGCGGGCCCTCTTTTATAACCAGCGGGAAGAGCTGGTGGCGGAGACAGATCTCTATCTGGTGAGGGCGGAAAGGTCTACGGCGCGAAAGACCGGGAAATACAGCTCCTTAAAGGTCCCTCATCCCTGGACAGAGGAAGAGGCCGAGAAGGTTGATGAAGATGTCATGGCCGAAGAGGTAAGGGGGGATAACCCCCGCTATTGGGAAGATGTGGCTGTTGGGGATGAACTTCAGCCTGTGGTGAAGGGCATATTCGGGTTTACGGATTTTATGGCCTATACCGTGGGTGCGGCGCCCGTTGCGGTGGCGGCCCATGGATACCAGCTGCGGCAGTATAAAAAACATCCGGCCTGGGCCTTTAGGGACCCGGAGACCGGCGCATGGGAGCCCGTCTATGGGGTTCATTATCTCAAATCTGCGGCAAAGGCCGTGGGGGTCCCATTCTGCTATGACGCCGGCGCAGAAAGACAGAGCTGGCTCATCAATCTCTTGACCAACTGGATGGGGGATGATGGGTGGATCAAAAGAAATTATGCCGAATACCGCCGGTTTGTCTATCTCTCCGATGCCGTATGGCTCAAGGGAAAGGTCGTTAAAAAATACATGGATGAAAACGGGGAGCCCTGCGTGGATATTGAGACAAGTGCGATTAACCAGCGGGGTGAAAACACTATGCCCGGTCATTCCACGGTAATCCTTCCCTCCCGAGAGAAAGGAACCTCCCCTTTGGACACGCGATTACCAGAAGAAAAGTATAGGGGCACAGGACAGCCCCCAAAACTATGAAACATATCGTGAGTGAGAGAAAATGACTATTTTGGACTACAAAACATATGATGAAGCGGAAGAAAAATTCTCCTGGGCTCAAGTATGGGACCTCTTTGATGGGGATGAAAACAATTTTAATATTGCCCATGAATGTATTGACCGTCATAAAGGCAAGGGTACGGCCGTACGGTTGAAGTTCGAGGATGGTCACTCGGAAAAATACACCTTTGATGAAATGGCGGGGTGGTCTTCCCAGTTTGCCCATGCCTTAAAGGATCTGGGCATTGGGCCTGGAGATCGGGTGGTCGTTATGCTGGACCCCTGCAGGGAATATTATGTGTCCCTCTTTGGCACCCTGAAGCTCGGGGGCCATGCTGTGCCGTGTTTTACCCTGTTTGCCCCGGAAAATGTGGAATATCGACTCAAGGACTCTCGGGCAAAGGTCCTGGTCACGACCGAGGAGAAGGCCAAAGAGATCCAAAAGGATCTGCTCACAACGATCGTGACTGTGGGTGGGGACTTTGAGGGATTCATAAAAGACAAACCCGAGTCCTTTAAGATCCATCCGACGAAGGCCAAGGACATTGCTGTGTTGCAGTATACGAGCGGCACGACAAAAAAGTTTCCTGATGCCGTCCCCCATTTCCATAAAAGCCTGTACACGGCAATGCCCAATGGCGTGTTTGTCATCGGCCTGCGTCTGGGGGATCGATACTTTTGTCCTGCGTCACCGGCCTGGGGTTATGGCGTGTGGTATGCCACATGTGTGCCCCTGGCTCTGGGGATTGCCGTGGGTTCCTACAACGGCCGGTTCGACGAGAATCGGATCATGGAGGCCTTAGAGGAATTTGAGGTGACCAACTTTAGCGCTGCGCCCACCGTGTATCGACGGATGAAAAATTCCGGGCTTATAGACCAGTACATCTTCAAAGTCGAGAAAATGAGCTATAGCGGAGAACCCTTTGACCTGAACACCTTTCAGTTCATCAAGGAAAAATTTGGCGTCTTTCCATGCAGCTTTTATGGTTCCACAGAGGTGGGGGTCATTGTAGCCAATTTCGGAGGCTTTGAGGATTGGATTGTCAAGCCTGGGGCGTTGGGCAAACCCATGATGGGACTGGAAGTGGCTGTCATTGACGAGACCGGGAATCCGGTCCCATCAGGGGCTTCGGGAGAGATCGTGGTCAAAAGACATGGTGAATGGTTCTATGTGAAGGACATTGGTGTGGTGGATGAGGACGGGTATTTCTGGTGCAAAGGGAGATCAGACGATGTGATCATATCGGCCGGTTGGACCATTAGTTCCGCAGAGATAGAAAGCACCCTTTCGATGCATGACGACGTGGTAGAAGCGGCGGTCATTGCTGTTCCGGATGACGATCGTGGTCATATCGCCAGGGCGTATGTTCATGTAAGGGGTGAAGGGGATGATTACCTCGCCAAGGCGCTTCAGCAATTTGTTAAAGACCAACTGGGAAAATTTGAATATCCCAGAGAGATCGCTTTTCTGGATGCCATACCCAAGACAGTGGGTGGCAAGACAGATAGGAAGAAACTAAAGCAGATGGCTGGTGTGATAGATTAAGGTGAGATGAGATCGTACTTTAAAAATATCATTTAAGGAGGAAGCAGGATGGAGATAAAAAAGATGATGGTCGTCGGTTGCGGGCAGATGGGGCACGGCATTGCACAGGTCTGTGCCACGGGCGGCGCCGATGTGTGCATGTTTGATATCTCAGAAGAGGCCATAGAAAAAGGTATAGACGCCATTAAAAAATCAGTGGCGAAATATGTTCAAAAGGGAAGGATCACGGAAGAGGATGCAAAGGCCATTGAAGGGCGCCTTACACCGGTCACCAGCTATGGAGATGCCAAGGATGTGGATCTTGTGATCGAGGCCGTGGTGGAAGACATCAACGTGAAAAAGAAGATTTTTGAAGAGCTGGACGACGTGATGCCGGAGAATGTCATCCTGGCCAGTTGCACCTCGGCCCTTCCCATTACTGAGATCATGTCCAATACAAAAAAGCGTCATCGGACCATAGGGACCCATTTCCATCATCCACCCGTTCTCATGAAGCTTGTGGAGGTGGTGCAGGGATATATGACCAGCGATGAAACGGTGGAGGCGGTCTTGAACTTCTTGACAAAGGTGGGAAAGATTCCTGTCCCCTGCAAGGATTATCCGGGTTTTGTGACGAGCAGGGTCGGCATAGCCATGGTCAATGAGGGGATTAGATGTCTGGCTGAAGGCGTGAGTACGGCGGAAAATATCGATAAGGCCTGTGTGGCAGGATTCAACTGGCCAATGGGGCCTTTAAAGCTGGCGGACCTGATCGGGCTGGATACATGCCTGTATGTCCTGGATGATCTTGCGCAAAAGATAGGGCCGTCATTCCTGCCCTCACCCCTATTACGGCAGATGGTATCGGCAGGTGAACTAGGCCTGAAAACGGGAAAAGGTTTTTTTGACTACTCAAAAAAATAACAAAAAGCCGGGTTGATTCAGGAGGGGGCTGTTTCAAGATGAAAGAAAGGATAGGGGGACGATTGACGGAGAAACTTAAGGAGGAAAATGAACAGATCATAAGGTGCGAGGTTTGGATAAAGAACCAGAAAGATGAAAAGGTGGTTGTGGGTTATACGACAGTCACGTGTTAATACAATGAAGGAGGACTCTTTATGGTTAAATTGGAAGATTGCATCATCGTCAGTGCCGTTCGAGTTCCCATAGGCCGATTTGGCGGCACCCTGAGGGATTTCAAGGTGTATGACCTGGGTGCGGAGGCGATTCGAGCCGCCATGGAGAAGGCCGGAATCAAACCGGACATGGTGGACGAAGTGATCATGTCCCATACGCGGCAGGATGGTACGGGCACGAATCCGGCGAGGACGGCCGCCCTCAAGGGGGGCGTTCCCATTGAGACGCCTGCCCACACGGTGAACAAGGTTTGTGCAGCGGGGCTGAAAGCAATCTCCCTGGCAACCCAGGCTATTCGGGTTGGTGATGCGGAGATTGTCGTCGCAGGCGGCATGGAGAGTATGAGTAACATTCCTCACCTGTTAAGAGGCGCCCGCTGGGAGGGCTTCAGATTGACCAATATCACTATCGACGATGGCTTCCTCTATTTGATTTGTCCCATCAGTGGCTTGTCCATAGGTGAGATAGCGGAGAGGGCCGTTGAAAGGCACGAGGCCACTAGGGAACAAATGGACCAGATAGGATACGAAAGCCACAAGAGGGCTGCCAAGGCTTGGGAAGATGGCGTTTTCGACAAAGAAGTCGTCCCCGTAACAATCCCTGCAAAAAAGAAACAACCAGAGTCTGTATTTTCAAAAGACGAATGTTTCAGGCCAGACGCCACTCTTGAAGCAATGCAAAAACTGCCTCCTGCTTTCAAGAAGGATGGTAAGGTAACGGCCGGCCAATCCTCAGGTATCACCGATGGTGCAGGGGCTATGGTTATGATGAGCCGGCAGAAAGCGGATGAATTGGGATTGAAACCGATGGCTTCTATTGTTAGCTATATGTTTTATGGCGTGGATCCGGCTGATTTTCCAGAAGGTCCGTCCGTGACCATACCCCTGCATTTAAAAAAGACGGGCTTAACAGTGGAGGATATAACGGCTTTTGAGATCAATGAGGCCTTTGCTGTGGTGAATGCGATCTGCATCAATGAGGCAGGAATTCCCTGGGAAAAGACCAATCTGCATGGAGGTGGGATATCCCTGGGCCACCCGACAGGATATACCGGTGCGAGGCTTGCCCTTCATCTGGCAAACATCCTCAAGCCAGGAGAATTGGGGGTAGCATCGGCATGTGGAGGCGGTGGTCTTACAGGCTCCTTAATCATAAAAGGTGAGTAAGAAGTAAAAGGAAGGAGGAAAGCGAAACATGGAAGATATTAAAGCGGTAGACGTAATGAATTACCCTTTTACCCAGGAGTTGGTAGAGAAATGGTGGACAGGCAGTCCTGAGATGAGACTCATGAGGGATAGCATGTTCAAGGGGAAAATTCCATTTATGATGGCTACCCCAGACGAATTCATCGCTGAGATGGATAAGACTGGCTATGATAAGGTCTTCATAACCATGCCAAGAATGTATTCTTATCACCGCAAGCAGCTATTGATCGACTTCACCCTTGAGGAAATTCATTCGACAATCAAGGATTACCCGGATCGCCTGATAGGTATGGCCCCTTATCACCCGTATAAGATAATGGAAAGTATGAAAATTATTGAAAGGGCAGTTAAGGAATATGGATTTAAGGGAGTTTATGCGCATACCCTTGGTCATAATGTCCCTCCAAATGATAAATCCATGTATCCATGTTATGCCAAGTGTGCAGAACTGGGCATTCCCTTTTCGATCCAGTTAGGTCATTCCCTGGAGATCCTCCCGAGCGATCCGGGACGGCCTATCTATCTGGACCAGGTGGCCCTGGATTTTCCTGAGCTCACCATTATTGGCTCCCATACGGGGTGGCCGTGGTGCGAAGAGTTGATCGCCCTGGCCTGGAAGCATCCCAACGTATATCTGGACATTAGCGCCCATCTTCCCAGGTATCTAGACCCTGCCATTATCAAGTTTATGGACAGCCGCGGCCGGAAGAAATGCCTGTTTGGCACAAACGGGATAGGTCTGGCCCGATGCAAGGATCAGTTTATGGAGCTTCCGATTAAGGATGAAACAACAAAGGCCGTACTTCGGGACAATGCCCTCAGGGTCTTTAAGCTTCAATAGGATATGGAAGGCCAAAGACATGGGTATGACTACGGGCGGGCCTGTGAGTTTGAGGAACCCCATAGAAGCATAAGGGGAGAATAGCGCGATGATTGCAAAATACGGATACAAGGATGGGTCAGGGGTTATTATATCAACATTGATACGGAACGATGCGACGGATGTGGTGAGTGTGTCAAGGCATGCATTAGCGGGGTATTTCAGGTGGTGGATGAGGATCCCAATGACCCGCTGGGTGATAAACCTGTTGGAGTTGTTCCGGAGAGCGTAAGGAAAAAAATAGACAATAAGGAGGCTTTACAGTGCCCAAGATCGATCCGAACAAGATGACCATCCGTGTTATGAGGCAAGAGGATATCGATGACATTGTAGATATTGATGCCCAGGTGTCAGGGGGCATGAGACGCTTCTATTATTACGAGCGCAAGTGTGCCATGGCCCTGGACGACAAGCGCCAGCTGGTTACATCACTGGTGGCCGAGCAGGAGGGCCAGGTAATTGGGTTTATTATGGGGAACGTCTACATGGGCGAGTTTGGTATCCCAGAGCATACGGCCTCCCTTGATACAATCGGGGTGCGCCCTGCTTATCAGGGGCAGGGGGTTGCCGCTGAGTTAATGAAGAGATTTGTGGCCAACATGAGAAAAGTAAGGGTTGAGCATCTCTACATCCTGATCGAGTGGAACAATTGGGAAATGTTGGGCTTCTTCGAAAAGTCTGGCTTTATCCCTGCCAAATCGATTTACCTGGAGCGAAAGCTCACATAGAAGGCGCTTGCTGTACGTTAATAGTACGCACCAACTTGACTAGGATAAGCTCCAGCTCGCGTGAGTCGGCCTGCCCCATTTTTGGGAAAATATACATATGAGCTTATGATGAACCTTGCGGGTCTTTCCCGGCAGGAAGTAGATCTCTTGATTGAGGAGAAGGTACTATTTTAAGAGAAGGATTGAAATTATGTATCAACCGTTGGAAGGAATTAAGGTCCTAGATTGCACAAGGCTGTTGCCTTATCAATACTGCACAATGGTGTTAGGCGATCTGGGAGCTGAACTCCTTAAGATTGAGGAGCCGAAGGAAGGGGATTACGGCAGATGGGGAGACGATCAGCGGACTTACGAAAGTGTCGCGTTTGTCATGGCAAATCGGAACAAGAAGAGTATGAAGTTGAATCTTAAGGATGAACGCGGAAAAGACATATTTAAAAAATTGGCTGCCACCTATGATGTTTTGGTGGAAAGTTTTCGTCCAGGTGTAATGGATCGTTTAGGGCTAGGATACCTTGCCATATCCCAACTGAACCCCAATATTATTTACTGCTCGGCCACGGGTTATGGACAAACAGGACCTTATGGAAATAAGGCGGGACACGATATCAACTACATCGGCATCTCCGGTGTTCTGGCATATACCGGTGAACACACAGGAAGGCCTGTCATCCCCGGAATTCTCATCGGGGATATGGCAGGGGGAGGGTTGTTTACTGCACTGGCTATTATTGTTGCCCTGTTTGGCCGCGAAAGAACCGGAAAGGGACAGTACATTGATGTGGCCCAGACAGATGTTTTGACTTCTCTCAATCTCCTTAATCTGGCGGGAGCCATCTCTCGTAAGAAGGGCCAAAAGGTTCGGCCTCATAACTTGAGGGGGGCTACCCTCTGTTATAATACTTTCAGGACATCGGACGGAAAATTTGTTGCCCTGGGAGCATTGGAGGAGAAATTTTGGAGGAATTTCTGCAGGGCAGTGGCGAGAGAGGAGTGGATTCAAAATCGTTTGATGCTATATGAAGAGGGCCAGGAAGCGACTGAGGAACTCAAGCGTTTATTTGCCAGCAAGACGCAACAAGAGTGGATAGACCTTTCGAAAGAGGTGGATACTTGTCTCACCCCGGTTTTGACCCCTGATAAAACCCTTGAAGATGAGCATCTGAACGCACGCCAAACGATTACGACGATGGTGGACCCGAAAAGGGGAAAGACCATCTAGATTGGGTTTCCAGCCAATTTTTCTGAGGACCTGAACTATAAAAGATCCCCTGCTCCTTTTTTTGGGCAGCATACCCAGGAAATATTGAACAGTCTTGGTTACAAGCCATCTGAGATCGA
>DAOVAK010000428.1 GCA_030671095.1 Deltaproteobacteria bacterium
AAAGTGGAACCATTTCTGAAAAGCATCCCTCAAGGCAAACAAGTGGCCATTTTCGCCACCCATGGATCCTTGCGAATGGGGCAGCTTGCCACAGCAGCATTTGACTATGCTGTCAGCCTGTTGTCCAAAGCGAAGGCCATCGGGACCTTTGGCTGCCGCGGCAAGGTGAAAACAGATCTCCTGGAAGTCCTCGCGAAAAAATCGGAGCACAGGGCCTGGGCTGAAGAGGCGCAAGGTGCAGTGGCCCACCCTGATGAAGCAGATCTTGAGGACGCAAAAGATTTTGCCAAAAGGATGATGAAAAAGGCATTCGCTGGCTAAGGCGAGCTGAAACGATCCGCTCTATGTCGAACGTTACAGCGAGTGTTGGGTGGCACATCTTCAACAACCAGTTAACGAATGGAATTGGTTATGAAAGTGCAACATGTTGATAAATCCGCACTGTTCCCTGCATTTGGAAAGGCTGATCCATACACACAGACGGCCTATGTGAGAAATGATCTGCCAAAATCGGTTCAGTCCTTCGTAGCTGCCCATGAGGTCTATCATCTGGGCGATAAGACCAAGGGGTGGTTGTTGAGAGAAATAAGAGCCACCCTATATATAGACTGGAAACACTGGAAAGGATTTCTGCTCTGCGCCATTATGAGTATGAGTGTGGAACGGCTGAAGTTCTACGCGACCAGGCTCAGGCTTGGAAAATAGGGAATGGCTTCCAGTGATCCGGATAAGGTCCGCCGGATATTAGGGCAAGTATTTAAAAATACTTGACTTTTTTTGTGGTTCTGTCCTATCATTAGCACAATCTCTTCTTCATATGATTTCGTGGAGAACTGCCCCTCAAGATGCACACCTGTCTTCTAGCTGAACAAGAATTGTTCTGTTAGGCGTTCAAACTAACATCCCCATCCAAAACTCTGCCCAAAGGTGGCCAGCATGAAGGTTTTTCTGAGAGCATCAAGAAGAGAGAGTACCTAAATGGGGTATTATTAGTCTATTCTGAAAGCGGAAGATACGTGAAAGGTATATACGTAGACCAGGAAAGTGTCGATGGATGGGGCGGAAGCGGACTGTCTGTTACGCCGTGGTTTAAGAATATAGGGTGGATAGAGATAAAGAAAAGACAAAAACCAAGCAGGCCATAATTAATCGCGAGAGTATGGATCTGGCCTATCGGGTATCCCATGATCAAAGTGACAGAGACTATTGCCATTGATGAGCGAGAACTCCAGGAGGAGTTCGTCCGCGCCTCAGGGCCAGGCGGACAGAACGTAAACAAGGTGGCCACGGCAGTGAAGCTGCGTTTTGATGCAGCGCACTCGCCGTCATTGCCCGAGGATGTGCGCGATCGGCTCATTAGGCTGGCAGGGAGGCGGATCACCGAAGAGGGTGTAATCATTATTGATGCCCGACGGTTTCGCACTCAGGAACGAAATCGCCAAGATGCCAGAGAAAGGCTTGTGGCTTTGATTCGTAAGGCGGCTCAAAGGCCTAAAGCGCGCCGGAAAACGCGTCCGACAGCAGCTTCCAAAAAACGCAGGCTTGAGGGCAAGCGCCATCGCGGCCACATCAAACGGACCCGACAAACCCCATCTGAAGCCAGGGGTGAGTGAAGCGGCAGGTCCTAGCCTCACCATAAGTTTTATAGTAGAATAGATAAGTATTTCTCCTGTCCCAGTCATGAAGGTGGGACGTCCTCAAAATAGAGCTCATGAGTCCTCACAACGGGTAGTCCGGCGAAAGATGAGCTTGACTAAGAATATGAAATTGATCCTCTAGGAGGCAGCGCATGGGAATTACCGAAAAAGAAAATGAACTATTTATAGAATGGTCGGCGAATCACCCAGGTTTTGTTATGGATGGCGTGCCTGATGAAAGGGCCTTCCACGCCAGCGAACCGAAGATCATGTTTGTGATGAAGGAAGTTGAGGATCCAGGAGGGGGAACCGGGGATTACCGGGAATTCTTGAGGCGAGGTGCAAGTCCTCAGCCATGGAACCACATAACACGCTGGGTTATTGGCCTGGGACAACTAGATGAAGACATAGCTTGGAATCTCTTTGAGGAAGTGTCTGACCAGCAGAGAAGTGGCACCCTGACGTCCATATGCGTCATGCACCTGAAAAAGACTACGGCTGGAGATTCAACTCACAGTCCATCTCTCGAGATCACTCTGCAGGAGGACAAGAAGAACCTCAATGAGCAGTTCCGACTCTATGACGCAGATCTTGTTATCTGCTGTGGTGCGGCAACAAGCGACATATTTCATTCTGTGATTACATTCGAGCCGCCTCCGGTGTGGAAAACGACAAGGCGAGGGATTCGGTTCCACGAATATGGCCCTCAAAAATACGTCATCTCGTACTCATACCCAGAAGCCCGAGTCCAGGATTGTTTGCTTTATTATGGCCTCATTGACGCGGTACGTGAGATCATGGGGGGTTGAAGAAGTTTTTTACCTGCCAATTTTCTTGACCTGCACATCTTTCTGAAATTCTACCTGCCTGATTGTTTCTCCATCCCATCTACGGAGCAATCTTAAGACCATGTGTCTCTGAGAATAACGGAATCCTCAAATATTGACTATCCTGAGTTCCTCGTTAATTTTTAATTGTTGGGTTCTTCGGAAGTGGCTTAAAACACTTGACTTTTTAGTGGCTCTCGCCTATGATATCCCGCATCTCTTCTTCTAGCCTCAGGGCGAAACACGCCAAAAAGATGCCTCCCTATCCCCTGGCAGGGAGTCTGCCTTTCAGACCCCACACGCGATTTCTCTGCAGAATTTAGATCACCTATTAATTGGAGGCAGATGCCTATGGCAGTGCGGATTCCAGGGCTTTACAGTACACTTCCCAGGTCCAGGCGAAAGCGAGGCGTGAAACGCTACATTTTGTCGTTTTTGGTTCTCCTGCCACTGGTAGCGGGTTGCGGGGGCAGAAAAGCTGTTATTCCCCAGACGTCACAGCCCCCATCCCAGCAGGCACCCAAGCCGATGCCGCAGTCGACGCCCCAGCAGACGCCGCAGCCGAGACCCAAGCAAAGGCCGGAGCCTTCATCGACGAAAAGCAAATTGGCCCGAGTGGGCTATTCCATTCAGGCGGGCGCCTTCTCCAATCTGGGCAACGCCATCAGGCTCACCGAATCCCTGGAACGCCAGGGGCTGAGTGCCTATTATTTTCGCCACAAGACAGGTCTGTACAAAGTTTGCTTCGGTGATTATGCCACAAAAGAGGCAGCCCGCGCCACGGCTGATCGTCTTAAAAAGGCTGACATTGTCCGTACGTATTACATCGTCAATCCTGGAGATTACGCGTTGGCCAGGGAAAGGGTGTATGGCAGGGAGTATTTCAGAAAGGAGATCGTGGAAAGCGCGGAGAGTTTTATAGGTCTCCCTTACCGGTGGGGCGGCTCTTCGGCAGACACGGGCTTCGATTGCAGCGGTCTAACCATGGCGGTTTACCATTTAAATGGCCTCAATCTACCCCATTCCTCATGGGCGCAGTACAGGGCGGGCGATCCGGTGCGGCGCAGTGCTCTGGATAAGGGCGATCTGGTCTTTTTCGCAACCTCCGGAGGCAAAAGAGTCTCTCACGTGGGTGT
>DAOVAK010000528.1 GCA_030671095.1 Deltaproteobacteria bacterium
AGACAAACCCAAATCCACCGTCTAATTTGGGTATTAAGAGTGAAATTATTAGGTTATGTAGCATTCCTGATCACCAGCAAGGTATTAGATGCTAGGCGCCGAGGAGCGACGACTGAGGCGTATGGAGCAATACGCCGCAAGCCTGCCCCCGCGAAGGCGGGGGGAGAAGCGATCGCTTGCCCGCCTCTGGCGGGAAGGCAATCCGCCGGAGGCGGACGAGCGCCGCAGATGATGGCTTGATGGTGGATCAGGGATAAGATTGACAGGTTGGCATCTAGGTTACTAACCCAAAATTTAAGGAGGAGGCACCATGCGTAAATTATTCAGTTTGTTGGCTATTGTAGTCATATCGGTGGGATTTATCAGCCTTACTATGGTAACAGGGGTCTCAGCCAAGAACATCAAGGTGGGAGCGGTAATTAACCTGACGGGACCTGCCTCCACCTGGGGTCAATTCCATGCCAAGGGGCATAAAGATTACTTCCGGTACGTCAATGAGGTAAAGGGAGGCGTTTACGGGAATAAGATCGATTTAACCGTTGTGGATCACGCCTATAAAGTCCCGGAAGCCGTGAAGTATGTGAAAAAATTCTGTACATCGGACAAGATGGACATCATCGCCACTTGGGACGCGGGATCAGGCATCATGGCAAAACCCATTATCCAGAAGTACAAGACGCCTAACATTAATTATTCTACCTTTCAGGGCATCCTTAAGCCTCCCGTTGATTATGCATACCTCCCCTATGGTAGCTACGTTATGGATAGCTATGCTCTGCTGGAATATATCAATACCCTTCATAAGGGGAGTGCGCCACCCAAGGTCGGCCTCCTAACTTACAACAACGCCTATGGGAAATCTATTCACGGCGCGTGCAAGAAATACGCCGCCAAATTCAATGTGAACATTGTGACCATTGAACAGTTTCCTCCAAAGGCTCTTGACCTTAACACCGAGATGCTCAGGCTAAAAAAAGCGGGGGCTCAGTACATCGTTATGCAGTGTCTCCCATCTGCAATCCTAATGGCCCTTGAGGCGGCTGATCGTATCAATTACAAAGTACCGTTTTTCGGGACCTGGACGTCCACGGACCCGGATTTCTTTAAGAGGGGAAAAGGTCTGATTCGTGATAGAATGCATATGCAGTTTCCCGGAGGCCTGCCGGTTGACGGTACTCCCGGCATGAGGATTATGCAGCAATTGTGGACCCGGTACAAGACAGTCACCAAGTTTGATGCCTCTTATTGGGAAGGTGTTGTTATTGCCAGCCTCATGGAGAGGGCATTCCAGAGGGCGCATGAGAAATTTGGGGAAATCAATAGCCAGACGATTGACCAGGCGTTGCAGACCTTTAGAAATGAGGATTTTGGAGGACTCTTCCCCAACGTTACTTATACCAGTACGGACCACGGCGGTTCTTGGGCAGCAAGGATAGTGAAGGTTCACGAAGATGCCTCATACACTCCTCTTACAGGCTTTTGGGGACCCGGGAAAGAGAAGGTTAGGATCCTGAAATAAGGTAAATAGCCGGATGAAGGCCTTTCGTGGTGAACCGAGTATCTTCGCCTCGGCTCGGCCCGATGAAAAGCGGGCCGAGCTGGAGGTGAAAAATCTCACCTTGAGATTTGGGGGCATCACTGCCCTCAACAAAATTGATCTCAAAGTGGACACGGGAGAACTGCTTGCTATCATTGGTCCAAATGGGGCTGGGAAGACCAGTCTGCTCAACTGCGTTACGGGCTATTACAAAGCTCAGGAAGGCCAGATCTTTTTTAATGGCGAAGAGATAACCAACCTTTCCACCCATCACCTAACCGCCCTGGGCATAGGCAGAACTTACCAAAACATAGAACTCTTTCCCGGTCTCACCGTTTTGTCCAATATGCTATTGGCGCGTCACACACACTGTAAATACAGTATTGGGCTGGCGTCCCTCTTCTCAGCGTCTGTCCGAAAAGAAGAGGTCGTTCACCGAAAGATTCTGGAAGAACTGGTTGATTTTCTCGAAATGCAATCCATCCGGAAACAGCTCGTGGGTTCATTACCCTACGGTATGCGCAAACGGGTCGAACTGGGTCGGGCCCTGGCCCTAGAACCTAAGCTTTTGGTGTTGGATGAGCCCTTTGCGGGAATGACCCTTGAGGAAAAGGAGGATATGGTCCGCTTCCTCAAAGAGTTGCATGACGCCTGGGGACAGACCATGATCCTGGTGGAGCACGACATGTCCGTGGTGATGAGTATTTCCGAAAGGGTGGTGGTTCTTGATTTTGGTGTGAAGATAGCAGAGGGTGCTCCCGATTTTGTTCAGGCCCACCCTCAGGTGATCGAGGCCTATCTTGGGGATACCTCCACCATTGAGTAGGAAGGGACTGGAAATAGGACCCCTTGTAAGAAGATGAACGCGACCAACTCAAAAATAGAGCGTATAGATCAAGAAACCTTATCTTCTTTAGACCAGTATACGTTCCCACAGATCCTATCGAGGCAAGCGGAGCGATTAGGGTCGGACAAGATCGCCATCCGGGAAAAGGCTTACGGCATATGGCAGGCATATGATTGGAGGGAGTACTTTCAATATACAAAACATGTGGCCCTGGGTCTGATCTCACTCGGACTGAAGAGGGGCGAAAACGTTGGGCTTATCTTGGACAATCATCCGGAATGGCTTTTTGCTGAGTTAGGAATCCAGTCCGTGGGTGGGGTGAGCATTCCCCTCTTTACCTCGGCAGTGGCCAAAGAACTGGCCAGCGGGCTCAACCGCATTGAGGCAGTATATGTCTTTGTCCAAGACCAGGAACAGGTGGACAAACTCCTGGAGTGCCAGGATCAACTATCCCACATCAGGCGCCTTATCTATATCGACCCGACAGGGATGAGAACCTATAGCGACAATCCCTGGTTGATGAGCTTCAAGGATTTATTGGAGGCGGGGGAAAAACTGGATAAGGATCAGCCCGATCTCTTTAACAAAGAACTCTGGGAAGGAAAGGCG
>DAOVAK010000527.1 GCA_030671095.1 Deltaproteobacteria bacterium
TGAAGATCGAAGAGGTTCTTGATTTCTTTGATGCCCTTTTTGGCTCGCTGCATGCGACTGCCTTATCTTTTCCTCGCAGGCAACAGGTCTTTACTGGTCCCCTTCATCCACAATGGCGACCATTCTTACCATGGACCCGTCACCACCGACCCATTTAATGGGCCATCCCGCAATGGTAACCCTCTTGCCGGTGACCTCATCTACATCACCACCCACGTTCTCCCAACCCATAATACCATTACCAAGGATAAGTTTGTGGCAGGGCTCCCAAAGGGGGAAATCTTCAATCACTTCCCGCCCGGTCGCCTGCTTATACTCTTCACAAACGTCCGGACGCAAAGGACCGGCGCCATGGGGGCCAATGGCGGTGGCCAGAGGATGGTCTAACGCTTGCTGATCCACCCCAACCGCCTTGACACCCTTCTCCACAAACCACTCTCCTGCCTCTTTATAGAGCCCGGGGGAATAGCAGAAGTACTCTGTGTTGTCTCCGAAATGATGGTGCCAGCCCGTGTTAACGATGACAATGTCGCCTTTTTCAATCTTGGGTCTCGCATTCTCCAGATCTTCCGGGGTGATGACCCCCCATTGCTCCTTTGGAATGGACACAACGACACCGGTTCCATAGTAGTTTTCCAAGGGAATGTCGGCGGTATACATGGGCCCCTTTAATTTATTGGCTGGAAGAACATGGATAGGTGAATCCGCATGGGTTGAGCAGTGCATGGGCATTGTAAGCCATTGCGTGAGCACCCCTGACTTTGCATGATAATGGAATCTTTCAATTTTGACGTCCGGAAAATAGGGCCACAATGGCGTCCCGTGTCCAAAGGGCTGACTCAGGTCAACAAGTTTTACTTTTCCCATCTTAAATTTCCTCCTTTTATTTGATTAGTGGGCTCAAAAAGTCTAAGGTTGCTGTATAATTTTAGGTTAATCCCGCTTTTCCAGGGGCGGGAAAAAGGATTCATTATCCATTAAGTCGCTTTATCCCGTTCCTTGACCAATTTCTCCAGATGGGCTTCGAAATAGGGCGCCTCTCTGGCCATCCTTTCCCTCAGATCCGGCCCTATTTCCGTATAATCCTTTCTATCAACGATGGCCCAAAGGGGATGGGGTTCGGCTGGTGGACAACCCCCGATGAATACACCCTGCTTGCGGTATTTCTTCAGACAGTCACCAAACAGAATCACCTTATAAGGATCCAGCCCCTCGGGAATCCCTTTCTTGCGACCCACAAAAATAGTCGCATCTGTGTTCTTCTCATACTCATTAAGGGATTTCAGTTTCTCCATCGTGAGTCCCACTAAAGACAGGCAGCTGCTGCAGGCCCCTTCTGTATCAATGCTGTATTCTGGATATTTCTCAAACCCTTCCAGGTACGGCAACCATAGCGCCTTAAAGACCTCATCTATGGTCTTTCCCCGGACCTCTATAAGGTCTTCATCATAGTTCCCGAGTCCCCGCTCACGGGCCGGTTCGAAGTAGGCCACTTTGTCAACATCCAGCCCAACCATACGGCAAACGGTGGCATCCAGGGCTACCGGATCCTTTCCCGCGACAAGGCAATCGAAGTCCGTTGGAACTGTAGAGTGAGGACCGAAACCTTCAGCGGGTCTAATGAGATCCGCTATGCTAAGGTCCGCCTTAATAACAGACCAAAGATCCATCATGGCCTTGGCAAGATCGGTCTGGTGCATCTGGTAGTGGACCTTGTCCTGTACAACGCCCTTGAGGTTCTTGAGTGCACAAGTAAAGACCATGCTACAATGTGACTTGAAAATAGGAAGGTTAATGATATGCTCCGCCTCCAAGAGGAACCGAGGCAGGCGTATTTTGGTCAGATCGGATCTGGCATCCCTGATCGGAATGTTTATCAGATCCTTATCGCTCTTGATGTCGATGACCTTATCCACTCCCGCGTCTTCAGCCGCCTTTAAGATCCCGCTCACCTCCAAGCTCTCCATGGTATCGCACCCGATGGCCGATGCCTCCGCCAAGATGATCTCCTTTGGGCTTGCCTTGCGGACTTCCTTGATAACCGCAGCGACCAGGTCCGGATTTGTGTTCACGCTGGTCTCAGCGACCGCCACATGGCCTGCATTGGGTTTGAGGACCACGGTTGACTTGGGCCTTATCAGAGAACCAACGCCACCAAGGGGTTCCAGAACCTCCGTGACCATCTGTTCCACGTCAGTTCCCTTAGCTATGGAAACGATTGATTTCTCCATAATATCACCTCCATTTTTCCGGATGAGAAAATTCTCATGCTTTATGTTTTGTTGACTTTTTCACACGTTTAGACTTCGGCTGAGCTCCCTTCGGTCTGAGCTCAGGGTCGAAGACAGTCGAAGCCCTATTCGTGAAAAAGCTGGGCCGAGATCTTCTCGGCTGTTTCTTTCAACAAAGGCACAATTTTTGATCCACTACCCCATGTGATCCTCTGCGAAGGCCCGGCCACTACAAGGGCGGCAACCGCTTTTTCTTCACTATTAAATATCGGGGCACCGACGGCGTTGATACCAACGTCGTGTTCTTCTGCATCAAAAGAGAATCCTTGGCGCCTTATTTCTTGAAACTGGCCGCGGAGAAGGTTGCGGTCTGTAATGGTATTGGGGGTGAAACGTGCCAATTCACCCTCAAGGAGGCTCTCCCTGAGTTCGTGAGATGAATAAGCCATGATAGCTTTGGCTCCGGCTGCCACATGGAGCGGGAGTATGTCCCCAACGGTCCCTGCGAGACGAACCGGCCTAGATCCCTCAGCGAGGTAAACGATGATCGTGTTCTTCCCCGAGAGCACTTCCAAAACAACTGGCTCTTTTAGTTTATCCCGAAGATCGTCAACATATGGCTTCGCTATATGAACCAGATTATTGTGAAGAGACTGATTGATGGCCCGTGCGAGCTTCAAAATGTAGGGCCCGAGCATGAATTTTTTTGTCCGAGGATTCTGCTGAAGAAAACTGTGCCTGGCCAGATTAAGGAGAATTCGAGA
>DAOVAK010000127.1 GCA_030671095.1 Deltaproteobacteria bacterium
CAGGAACTATCAAGCCACAAGATTGAACTTCACCAGACCAGAGGATACCTTCAATGCATTTTGCAAAATTCCAACGACATGATCTTTGCCACCGATGTGGATGGAATGATCGTGTCCTTCAGCAAGGGGGGTGAAAAAGTACTGGGCTACACCTGGGAAGAGGTTGCTGGCTACTACATAGATAGTTTTTCTGAAGATCCCGAGTCATTTGAAGAATTTATGGCTGATTCCCAGGAGAAGGGAAGCGCTGTAAGGTTAGAATTCTCCTTTAAGCACAAAGAAGGACATACGGTCTACTGCGATGTCTCCATGATCAATTTGACCAACACCAAGGGTCAGAGGGTAGGAACCGTAGGCGTTTCCAGAGACATCACCAGGTGGAAAAACCTCCAGGACGAACTCATCCGAATCGACAGGTTGGCTGAAATTGGCCGGGTGGCAGCCGGTATCGCCCATGAAATCAATAACCCCCTTGCAGTGATTAACGAGGCTTCTGGGTGGGTCGAAGAGATCGTGCAAGATGCAAAAGGCCTGAGTCCGGAAGACAGAGAGGAACTGGAGAAGGCCGCACAACAAATCGCTGAACAAACCCGAAGATGCCGCACCATTACCCACCAACTCCTGGGATTCGTGAAGGAAGCGGCGCCTGAAAAGACAGAATTTGATGTGAACGGGTTGTTGAATGCGGCCATTGACTTTGTAAGCCCAGAGCTAAAATATGCCCCCATAGAGGTTGTCCGCGATTTTTCCAAAGAGCCCCTCTCCATGAAATCTGATCCCACAATGATGGAACAGGTCTTTGTGAACCTCCTGACCAATGCCATCCATGCCATCAATGAAAAAGGGAGTGATCAGGGGAGAATTGAGATCAAGACCGCTAGAACGGATTCTGAGGTGGAAATACATATCACGGACAACGGGACAGGGATCGCTGAGGAAAACCAGGACAAAGTATTAAACCTTTTTTTTACCACCAAACCGCCAGGAAAGGGAACAGGACTTGGACTTTCCATTTGTCAGAACATTTTGAAAACCCTCAATGGGGGTCTCAGCTTCCATAGTGAACCGGGAGTTGGGACGACTTTTACTGTGCGTGTTCCCCTTTCATAAATGTAACGTAACAAATTAGGCATCGAAAGGATTTCGCATGAGGGTCATCCCTCAGTTCGAATCCACGCAACAACCCAATTTGCTTTTAGATAATTAGGCTGTATTCCTTCAAGGGAGATCCGATTGTTGGACATTCAAAATCAGAAGAATCAGCAGACCGAAAGCCCCAATGATATGGAGTTGGCACACCCCTCTCGCTCTTCTCGAGCCAGAAAGCGTATCATGCCCTTCCTCCTCACCTTCTTTATCATGTTTGTCCTCTGGATTCTCCTCTCTGGAAAATTTGACGCCTTCCATTTGAGTCTGGGCATTATCTCCTGCTCCATCGTCGCCTATTTTTCTGCAGACCTCCTCTTCGAGACCCCGAGCATAAAGGTGACTCGACTGACGGGATCCTGGATACGTTTTGTACGGTATATCCCTTGGCTCCTTTACCAGATCTTCTTGGCCAATCTCCATGTATTGTACCTCGCGTTTCACCCAAAGATGATGGACCTTATCGATCCTCAGATCATCAAATTCAGAAGCAAATTGCAAGGCGACCTCTCCCGGGTAACCTTTGCAAACTCCATTACGCTCACCCCTGGGACCATTACTGTCTATGTCTCCCTGGACGGCAATTTCAGTGTCCATGCCATTGATAAGAAATCGCGGGAAGGTCTGCCGGGAGAGATGGAGGCAAGGATAGCGAGGGTATTCGGAGAAGAATGATGGAACACGTCTTTTTGTATTGTGGCATGTTTTTGAGTTTTTTGATGCTGGTCTCCCTGTATCGCGGTGTCTTTGGGCCTACTGTCTTAGACCGTCTCATAGGAACCAATGCCATAGGAAGCAAGACTGTGGTCCTGCTGATTCTGATCGGTTTGATTTATGGTCGGGTGGACATGTTTGTAGATATTGCCCTCGCCTATGCTATGCTAAACTTTATTGCTGTGTTGGCCGCCTCAAGATATTTTCAGAAGCGATCAGGCCTGTATGACGAAGTAGAATAACTTTTGTGTAGGGTGCTTTCAAATGAATATCATAGTAATCTTTTTATTAATCTGTGGGCTGATCTTCTTCACCGGTGGCGCTGTAGGCATCCTCCGTTTTCCCGACTTTTACTCTCGCCTTCATCCAGCCGGGAAGCTTGATACAATGGGTTCCCTTCTGATGCTGATAGGACTGGCCCTCTTCAATCTGCATCACTTCTCCTTGGGGGCCCTTCTGACCAGCCTAAAAATCATTCTCATCGTCGTATTTGTCTTCTTGGCCAGCCCCACAGCCATCCACGGCATCGTGGACGCAGGCGTGAGGGCCGGCCTGGTTCCTTGGACAAAGGGAGAGGAAAGGAGGTAGGGATTGTGATCTGGCAACTGGACTTGGCCATCCTCACCCTGGTCGTCATCACAGGCATCGGAGCCATCATGGTCAAAGACCTCCTGGGAGCCGCTATTCTTTTTGGGGCCTACAGTTTCATGATGTGTCTGCTCTGGTCCATCATGGGAGCAGTGGACGTCTCCTTCACCGAGGCTTCTGTGGGGGCGGGTGTGAGCACTGTCTTTTTTGTAGCAGCCGTTTTCCGCACCACAAGGAGGACGAAAGATTGAAAGTCATTGGATTGTTCATTGTCATTTTGACCGGCGCCCTGCTCGTTTACGCCACAGTTGACTTTCCCCCATGGGGAGACCCCACGTCTCCTGCCAGTACCCATCTCTCCCCCCATTACATCGAGAAGACCATGGAGGAAACCTCCGTGCCCAATATTGTAACCGCGGTCCTCGCAGACTACCGAGGCTTCGACACCATGTTCGAAACGACTGTTATTTTCAGTGCCGGTGTAGCCTGTTTTTTTCTATTACGAGTCGTTAGGAGAGAAGGGCCTGAACAGAGACTTTATCGGCATACCCTTACGGATATGACCATTCGCATCAAGGATGCCTCAAAGATGCCTGCTGATCTGGATGAATTCGAAAGGATTGATACCCTTTGGACACCGCGGGATCTCATTGTCACCACCGTATGCCGGTTACTGATCCCTTTCATTCAGCTCTTTGCCCTTTACGTGATTGCCCATGGCCATCACAGCCCCGGCGGAGGTTTTCAGGGCGGTGTCATTTTGGGAGCGAGCGTTATTCTTCTGGCCATCTCTCACGATCTGAGGACGGCACTCAAACGAATGCGTGAAAAAATGGACGGTCTTCTCTGTGCAACCGGGGTTTTCATCTATGCCGGGACGGGAGCCCTCTGTCTATTGTTTGGGCTCAATTTCCTGGACTACAGTGCCCTCGCATCCATTCTTCATGTGGATCCGGTCACTGCCCGGTCTCATGGTATCCTTATCGTGGAAATCGGCGTGGGTATTGCCGTTATGGCTACCATGATCTGGATCTATAACAATATCTCTTCATCTGGAAAATATGATGAAGGACTGTAAAGCTAATTGAGAATTGCGAATTGTGGAATTAAGGAATTTCTAAATCCCTTAATCCCTTAATTCCCAAATCTCCTGGTATGGTTCACTTGATAGAAGGTTCGTAAATGTCTGATTTCATCTCACTCATTGTGGCCAAATACAACTACTGGATCTATATCACACTCATGATGATCGGGTTGTATGCCATGATCGCCAAGAACAACCTGGTCAAAAAGATCGTGGGTATGAATATCTTTCAGACGGCCATTATCTTGTTTTATGTCTCCATCGGCGCCAAAAAGGGGGCGACAATCCCTATCATTGAGCATGGCCATGGTGAGGAGGTCCATGGAGCCGCCTCTCACCTGGTACATGCTGTGGATTATATCAACCCGCTGCCCCATGTGCTGATGCTTACAGCCATCGTGGTGGCTGTGGCCACACTTGGGGTGGCCCTGGCCTTGGCGGTCAAAGTCCATGATAAATACAAAACCCTGGAAGAGGATGAGATTCTGGCCCAACTGAGAAAAAAATGAGCGAACAGTACCCTGCACTCCTTGTAATAGTTCCACTCATTTCCGCCGTCCTGATCAGTGCGGCCGGATGGGTGAACAGAAGACTCTGTTTTCCCATTGCCGTTGCGGCCCTCAGCGTGACGGCCTATGCATCGGTTGGTTTGCTGATGAGGGTCTTGGATGAAGGGGTGATCATCTATCGATTGGGAGGTTGGCCACCGCCTTGGGGCATCGCATATTACGTGGACCACCTTAATGGACTCGTCTTAGCGGTTGTGGCAGCGGTTGCGCTGCTCAATCTGATCGCAAGCCAGAAGAGCATTGCCCAGGAGTTCCCGGAGAAAACGGGCCCCTTCTATACGTTGTATGTTTTGATGGTTACAGGACTCCTGGGCATCGTGGTCACCGGTGATGCCTTTAACTTGTACGTGTTGCTTGAAATAGCATCGCTCACTGGGTATGGCCTCATTGCAATGGGAGAGGACCGCGCACCCCTTGCCACACTCAACTATGTCTATATGGGCACTATCGGGGCCTGCTTTTATCTTTTGGGCATCGGCTATCTCTATATTGTGACCGGTTCATTGAATATGGTGGACATTGCTGGAATTCTGCCCGCCCTTTATCAATCCAAGGCGGTGCTGGCAGCCTTTATTATCTGTATGGTAGGCCTCTGGCTCAAGATGGGCTTCTTTCCCCTGCATGCCTGGCTGCCCAATGCCTATACATTTGCCCCCTCTGCATCCAGCAGTCTCATCGCCCCTCTTATGACCAAGGTCATGGTCTACGTGATGATTCGCCTTATGTTGACCGTCTTTACCCCTAAATTTGCCTTTGCCACTCTTGCGGTGAAAGATCCTATTGTCTGGCTCGCCGTCATCGCCATTGTGATGGGGGCCATCTTTGCCCTGGCAGAGCGAAATCTAAAGAAAATGCTAACCTATATCATCATCGCTGAAGTGGGTTACATGGTTGGAGGTGCCTGGCTTGGAAACCGGGCAGCGATGACCGGTGCGATTCTCCATATCGTAAATGACGCCCTCATGACACTCTGCGTCTTTCTGGTTGTGGGAAACATCGTTTACAGAGTCAAGGGCTATGCATTTGAGGATTTGAAAGGTCTGTTTCGCAAGATGCCTTTCACCATGGGGGCCTTGGTGATTGGCGCCCTCTCCATTATCGGGGTCCCTCCCACTTGCGGGTTCTTTAGCAAGTGGTACCTGATCACTGGAGCGATTCAGGCAGGCCATTACGGTTTTATGGTCGCCCTGCTCTTTAGCAGTCTTGTCAATGTGATCCTCTTTTTCAGGGTCATTGAGATTAGCTACTACGAGCCTTTTAGCGATCATCACGGCCATGAGCATCATTCTCAACCCAGGGCCGAAGCACCGCTTACCATGCTTGTTCCGCTCATGATCGTTGCTGCGGGCCTGGTCTTGGTGGGCATTTATACAGGAGATATCGTCGATCAAATCATTCAGTTCGCTATACCTGAAGGTCTTGTTTGAGGTGTGGATTAACTTCTAAAGTTAAACACTTTTAAACCGAGAGTGAAAACTAGTCGTGTGGAGGATTTAAAGGGGCAATGGGGCTTTCCGAAAGGCGATATCTCAAAAAAGATTCCACTGGACTCCGCAGTGGCCAAATATTTGGAGTTTACGCCCATGAGCTTATGGGAGTCTGCAACTGATTCATTAAACTCCAAATATTTGGCCACCGCCCTCTATGGCAATAGATATCGCCTTGAGGAAAGTGCCATTGCCCCTTAGCTTCTTAAAATTTTAGAAAGAGTTGTCTTTCGCCATTAAGAATGGAAACCATCACATCCATAAAACCCCTTTTGGCTGTCCTGGTCTCGCTGTTGATCACGCCTGTTCTGGTTACCAGTAGATCACCCAACATGCGTGAGGCATGGACCTTTGTCGCCGCCGTTGCAAAGTTCCTGATCGTCGTTTCCATGCTCCCTGCCGTCTTAAGGGGGGCCGAGATCGTATACACGGTGGCTGAGGTGATCCCAGGGGTTGCGATCAAGTTTAGGGTCGATGCCATGGGGATGCTCTTTGCCCTTGTCTCATCTTCCCTATGGATTCTCACTTCAGCCTATTCCATAGGCTATATGCGAGGGCTGAATGAGCACAGCCAGACCCGGTATTTCTGCTATTTCGCCTTCGCCCTGTCGGCCACGATCGGGGTTGCGTTTTCAGCCAATCTACTGACCCTTTACCTCTTTTATGAGATGCTCTCTTTTGCCACCTATCCCCTGGTCACCCACCACCAGGATGAAGAGGCGCGCAGCTCTGGGCGCAAGTATCTCCTCTACATCGTGGGCACCTCCATAGGATTTGTTCTTCCCGCCATGTTGATCTGTTACGACCTTACCGGCACCTTGGAATTTGCAAAACAGGGCTTTTTGGCTGGAACCGGATCAAAGGCCTTGATGGCATTCCTTATGCTCCTGCTCATTTTTGGATTTGCCAAGGTAGCCATTATGCCCCTTCATTCATGGCTTCCTGCGGCCATGGTGGCGCCCACGCCAGTCAGTGCCTTGCTCCATGCGGTGGCCGTTGTGAAGGTTGGCGCCTTCAGCGTTCTGCGGGTCATTACGGGCGTCTTTGGGTCTGACCTCTTGCTTTCCCTCCATCTTGGTACCGTCATCTGCTACATTGCTGCCTTCACTATCATAGTGGCCTCACTCATTGCCCTTTCCCAAGATGAGCTGAAGCGACGTCTTGCTTTTTCAACAATAGGTCAGCTTTCCTATATCGTGCTTGGCGTTGCACTGCTCTCCCCCATGGGGATGATAGGTGGTATGACCCATATCGCCATGCACGCCTTTGGAAAGATAACCCTCTTTTTTTGCGCCGGCGCTATCGTTGTGGCCACGGGCAAGAAGTATATTAGCCAAATGGTCGGCATAGGCAAAAGGATGCCAATCACGATGACGGCCTTTTTTATCGGCTCTTTAAGTGTAATCGGGCTTCCGCCCACCGGAGGATTTTTCAGTAAATGGTATATGGTCTTGGGAACGCTTCAGGCGGGTCAATGGCCCATGTTGATCGTGCTGCTTGTGAGCTCTTTGTTAAATGCCGCCTATTTCTTACCCATTGTGTACAAGGCCTTTTTCTGCACAGAGGAAGAGTCCATGTTTGAGAATAGAAGGCAAGAGGCCCCTCCGTGGTGTGTGGTCCCCCTGGTGGTGACAGCGGTTTGCTCTATTGTCCTATTTTTCTACCCCACGCCGTTTCTGAATTTGGCA
>DAOVAK010000817.1 GCA_030671095.1 Deltaproteobacteria bacterium
CAAACCACTGAAACTACTTCAAAGCCATGGGCCTTAAAAATCTCATCCACAATCCCGGCTTCTTTTATAAAGCCTATGCAGAAAATAAGCCCCAGACGCCTGTAGCCCATTTTCTTTGCAAATTCACATATTTCTTCAATGCGTGTCTTTGTGGGTTGAAGAATATACGGCCGCTGATGGCGATTGGCATAACCTTCGGCCTCCTGCACAGAAGCCTGGTGGGCAAACTCACATATCTCCGGCACTTCGTATTCCTTATTGGCTTCGATCAGGACCTCTTTGCGTGTCAGAGTGGGGCATCCTTTAGAACCAGTACCTTCATTAGTAAAACAGATCCTATTGCGTATCTCCAATTTACAAGAGGCACAGGACGGGAGAGAATCGTGCCGGTTTTTTTCCATGAAAAGCTCCTTGTTTTTTCTCTGTGTTCTCCGCGCCTCTACCTGCCCCGCCTGTCGAAGCGAAGCGTAGATCCCGCTATCGGGGCCCTGTGGAATGCGGAGCCTATTCCTCAGGGATTGAATCCATGACTATTCTACTGGGGTGTGAGATTATCAGTTACAAATTTCAGGATTATAGTGGCGTCCACGGCCAGGGGAAATCCTGCTTTGACCCAACAGGTGCTATTGAGACCTGAGAGTCCGTTGGTCTGGCCTGGATTGTTTACTCCTTTTCAAAGATTGCGGCAATGCCGAGTCCACCACCCCCGCAAATACATTCCAAACCATAGCGCGCATTTTTCCTGCACATTTCATAGAGCAAGGTGACCAATACCCGGGTTCCTGTGCAGGCAATGGGATGACCGAGGGAAATTCCGGACCCGTTTACATTAACTTTGTCATAGCCTTCCGGTTGTATTCCCATCTCTTTCAAGTCGGCCAATACCTGAGCAGCAAATGCCTCCTGGATCTCGATCAGATCCATTTGATCAATAGTCAGCCCGGCTTTTTTAAGGGCCTTTTCGACTGCAACTGGAACTGTTTTGTAAGCGCGTCGCGGATCATCCCCTGCAACGGCAAAAGACTTCAGGGTAGCCAATGGTTCCACACCCAATTGTGATGCCATCTCGCGCGAGGTGACAACCACGGCGGCCGCGCCATCATTTTCTGTCGATGAATTTCCAGCAGTGCAGACACCGCCCAGGACGGGCTTCAGTCGCGCCAGTTTCTCAAGGCTCGTATCCGGCCGGGGGTTTTCATCTCTGTCTATAAGCCTTGGTTCTCCTTTGGCCTGAGGGACACAAACGGTAATAATCTCATCATTGAATTTCCCGGACTCTATGGCCGAACAGGCCTTCTGGTGACTATCCAGGGACCATTTATCACAAGCTTCGCGGGAGATGTTTTCTTCTTCGGCAGCTGTTTCAGCCCAGGACATCATAGATGGCAAGACCCCATACCGTTCTTCGGGTTGTGACATGACTCGTGCTCTCTGGATCCGATCATAAAAAGGAATTCCCCAGGCTGATAAATTTCCGTGGCCCCGGGGCATGCCTTTTTTGCCGCCTATGCCCCATTTGATATCGCCCGGCACATAAAATTCCGCATTGCTCATGCTCTCAACACCGCCCGCTACTATTAT
>DAOVAK010000512.1 GCA_030671095.1 Deltaproteobacteria bacterium
GAAATAAACGCTCTCGCAGTTCTGGAAGTAGTAGTGAAAGGCTGCAAGATCTAGATAGCGGATTATTTGGCCTTTTCCAATCGGTGAAAGGTGTTTGCACTCTATCAAAACGACAATGGGTGGAACTCGGATAAGGATATCGATCTCAGAGACGCCCTTTCGATGAGGGGGAGGAGATAGTTTTTCCCAGTTAGCTTATGGTTTGGTCTTATCGTCTCTCTCTCATCGAAATGGCGTCTCTGAGATCGATATCCTTTTCCAATCGGTGAAAGGTGTTTGCACTCTATCAAAACGACAATGGGTGGAAAAGGCCAAATAATCCGCTATCTAGATCTTGCAGCCTTTCACTACTACTTCCAGAACTGCGAGAGCGTTTATTTCCTCCTCATCAGCGACGATGCCAAGGAACCTGCATCACTCACGAAATACAGGAACCCCAAGGAGATTGAAGATAGAGTGACAAGAATCCGACCGCACGTTGACTACGAGAAAATCAGCGCTGCTCTAGCAAACAACATTGGGTGGATTTCTTGGAAAGCTGTTCTTCAGATTTTGGAGGGATTACTCAGCATTAGGCTGACTTACACCCAGGAGAAGATAGTCCAAGAGCTGGTTTGCTACATGAGGTTTAAACTTGGCTCCTAGCCCCATGCCAGTGCAAGTGCTGATCAGGACATGGACAGACCCACAAACCGGGTTCCGCCTCTAGATGCCAGTCTCTTTGAGGTTCTGACTATTTCAAACACAAATCGATATTTTTCGCTTGCCTCCTCAAGCAAGGTTTCATCTTGAAATATTGAAATCGAGGACAAGGACCACAGGCATCCAATGAATATGATGGTTAGCCAAAGCCCTATCAGACCACCCAGAAGGATATTTCTGACGTTAAAATAGCATTTGACTCTAGCTACCATTGTGGTATAAGGAAAGAAAGACTTCGATCGGGATCTTTCTCCCGTCGCACATGGGGCCGGGAAGACCACTACTATTCCCAGCATCATGGGGTTAACCCCGCCACGGGAAGGGCGGATTATCTTTCATGAAATAGAGATCGCAGGGAGGCCGCCTCACGAAATCTTTAGGCGTGGAATCAAGCTCGTACCCCAGGGGAAACAAATCCTTCCAGCCCTCACGGTCGAAGAGAACCTGAAGCTGGCCGTGCTTAAGACAGAAGTTGAAGGCAGCGAAAAGAAGGAGTTGGGGAGGGTTTACGAGAAGTTTCCCATATTAAAGGAGAGGAGAAAACAGCCAGGGGGACACCTGAGCGGAGGGGAAAGACAGATGCTGGCTATTGCGCGAGTTTTAATTGGAAAAACGGGATTGATCCTTCTGGACGAGCCCACAGAAGGTCTCGCTCCATTGATCGTGAAGGAAATCAAGAAAACGATCGAGGAGATTAAGGGGGAAGGGGTTGCCCTCCTCCTTGCGGAACAGAATGTAAAAATGGCCCTGGAGGTAGCAGACCGCCATTACATCATTGACAAAGGCACGGTCAAGTTCGAGGGTACCACGCAGCAACTCAGAGATAACCAAGGTATCCTGGAAACGTATCTTGGTGTTTCAGCCTAAACCAGTAGCTAATGTGGGAGGGGGTTATCTGAAAAATAGTGTTCTCGGAGGAAAGAGACCTTTAGTCCTTTAACAGTTGGGGGTAAGAGATGGATGTAAAGGCGTGGATGACGGAGAAACCCATTACCGCGGAGAGACATACTTCTATTATCGACGTCCAGGAGATAATGAGGGCTAACAATATCAAACACCTTCCCGTATTGGATGGAAAGCGGATCGTGGGAATTGTCTCCAGGAGCGATTTGTTGGAAGCCTCTCCCTCAGATGCTACAACCCTTTCCGTCCACGAGCTTAACTACCTGCTTTCTGAGATGAAGGTGGGGGAGATTATGACCAAACGTCCCTTCAACGTGACCCCAGAGACCCCGATCGAAGTCGCGGCCATGAAGATGAGGAAGTATGGGGTGGCATCGCTCCTCGTCGTGGATCCCGAGACGGGAAGCTTGGTGGGGATTATTACGGAGTCGGATATCTTTGAAGCCCTCGTAGAAATCATGGGCGTACGGGAGGGAGGGGTGAGGCTTAGCCTTGATCTGGAACACAGGCCTGGGACGTTGGCCGGCGTAATCGAGATTATCAAGGAGCACAAGACCAACATGTTCAGCATCGTTTCAGGACGTTCTGAAACGAGTGAGGACAGGCGAACAATCGTCATTCGATTGGAAATGAAGGATGCTACGGCTATCGTTGATGAATTGAAGGAGAAGGGGTACAGCGTTTCGGCCACGTCTGAGGAAGTCGAAGAGGGAACATGATAAGCGTAAGCGTGGGGGATGAGGTTAATGCCTGCTTCCCATGGCAAACGCTGGGGAGGATCAAAGGAGATGTTGGGTATATCGGGATGGGGTTGCTGGTAGGCCTATATATTTTGTATCCTGTCGATGATCCTGTGTGTTATGTATGGAATCGCTATGTGGAATAGAGGTGCCGAGGAAGAGGATGAGGCGGAGATAATAAGATGGGTGAAGGAGGAGAGGGAGATCAACGAGCAGTTCTGAGGGACCGCTTTACCAGGGGTGCCCGCACAATGAGGTGAACAGTGGTTTGGACCATCTTCGCAGTTATCATCTATCTCCTCATCATCGCCTATTTGGGATACCGGGGATGGCGCGTGACCGCGACGACGGCTGACTATTTGATCGCTGGAAGAGAAGTACACCCATATGTAATGGCCACGTCCTATGGGGCCACCTTCATCAGTACATCTGCTATTATCGGATTCGGAGGAGCTGCATCCCTTTTCGGAATGGGAATCCTTTAGAGGATTATTAATTTATCGAATTCTCCTAAGAATCTACATCAGAAGATTCTTCCTGATATAACGTGCTCCGCGCAGCGGAGTGCGACTGATGCTAACTGTATTAGATACCAACCACCCCATCCTAAAACTATCGAATTGCGGAAGAAACATTGGATAACCAGGAATGAGCCCAAACTATCTACTTCATCTTGTATTCTTTACCCAAGTAAAGAAAAAAAGCAGG
>DAOVAK010000123.1 GCA_030671095.1 Deltaproteobacteria bacterium
ACAGGATGGCAAGAGGACGAGAATAGTATGATCAGTCTTTTCTCTTCCTTTGGCCCATCACTCCAGTGCAGCCGTCGTAACTGCGGGACGGAGTGAAGCGGAGCTGAGTTGGTCTAGTTATCTTCCACTTAACCTTTAACCAACAAATTTTGAAGGGAGGGAGAAGATGGCAAAGGTAGGTCCATCAGGGAAGCGGTTAACGTTCTTCGAAACCATAAGAAAGGAGGGACGAATGATGAATAGACATTTTTTTACTCTTTTAATAGGTATCCTGTTAGTCGCTATGGTTCTCGGCGGTAGCGCTAAGTCTGTACTATCAGCACCCAAAGAAATCCTAATAGGCGGCACCGAGGCCCTCACGGGTCCTTATGCGGCTTTCGGCCAGGGTGTCTTTGGACTGAGAGCGGCTATCGAGGATATCAACAAACAGGGTGGCGTATACGTAAAAGAGTTCGGAAAAAAAATACCTCTCAAATTAATTGTCCGCGATAACCAGAGCGATATGCTCAAGGTGGCGAGTCTTACCGAGCAGTTGATTGTCGGCGAAAAGGTCCACTTCCTTGTAGAGGCTCTGACTCCGCCACATGTGCGCCAAGGTGCGGCTACGATGGCTCAAAAATATAAGATCCCTTATATTACGGGCGTCGGCCCTTTTGAATCCTGGCAAGGGATACGAGAGGCCATTACGCCGGCTTGGCAATATACTTGGGCTTATGGGTTTGCCATAGGCACGCCTCCTCCAAAAGATGATTTTCGACATGGTAAACAAGGATATTTGATGGTGCCCACATGGTTCGGTGCCCTGGGTGCCTACGCCGACAGGACCAACAAGAAAGTGGCTGCCTTTGGCGCCGATGACCCGGACGGTAGAAATTGGTACATGGCATTTACGGGGCTTGCGACAGATGCAGGGTATGATTGTTACCGTGCCAAGGACCAATTCGGCATATTCCCACCGGGTACGACCAACTTCACGTCCATCATACGGGAGTGGAAAAAATATGGGTGTGAAATACTCTGGGGCAATAGTCCTGCCCCTGATTACGCGATTTTGTGGCGACAATCCCGGGCCATGGGTTTTAAGCCCAAGATCGTTTTTGCAACAAGGGCAGCCCTTTTCCCTCGTGATGTGGGAGCCTGGGGCGGTGACCTACCCCAGGCTGTCGGTATGGAAACTTTCTGGGATCCTTCTATTCAAAATGCGGCCGGTATTGGGGGCACAACCCCACGATCGCTGGCGGAACGATGGACTAAAAAGACCGGAGAGCCATTGAACCAGTCCATCGGCTGGTCTTATATGTCCGTGCAGGTAATCATTGATGCCATCACGAGAGCTGGTTCAATTGACCGAGAAAAAGTGAACAAAGCTTTAGCGGATACCGATTTGAACTCAATTTTTGGGCGTATCGTGTTTGATAAAAAGACACAGTTTCACCGCATGCACGTGGCATTTGGTCAGTGGCAGAAGACGGATAAACCATGGAAATGGGAGGCACCTATCGTCTTTTCATTTAACGAGGACATACCGGCGACGGCTAAAATGATTTTCCCCATGCCTTACGACTAAAACAAGGATAGATAGATGAAACAGGGCTTGGGCCACACGCTGGCCTAAGCCCTGTTCGATGTAGTGGAAGGGCAGGTACACCTGTCTGAGCCTAGTTTAATAAAGAAATACGTTTGGCGGTGGCCGTTAACTTCTAGCCGGTGGACAAAGACAGACAAAGTGAAAGAGGGCTGGTGACATGGAAGCACCGATTCTTTCAGTAATAAAAGTAAATATGCATTTTGGAGGATTGGTCGCTGTTTATGATCTGAGTTTTGATGTTCAGGCGGGTGAAGTCCTGGGCCTGATGGGCCCAAACGGTGCCGGCAAATCAACATTATTAAATATTATATCGGGTGTATACAAACCAACCCATGGAACCGTAAAGTTTAAAGGAAATCACATTACGACTCTGGCCCCGCATAGGATCTGCCACCTTGGAATTGCCAGAACGTTTCAGATCCCTCAGCCCTTTGTTAATCTAACGGCTCTACAAAACATCATGGTAGCGGCCGAATATGGAAGAGGCATTGGAAAAGCTGCGGCCGAAAGTGAGGCTATTAAAATACTTGATATGGTAGATCTTTTGGAAAAGAAAGATGTTTTCACCAGAGATCTGACAGCGATAACTCTGAAAAGGCTTGAATTAGCGAGAGCTCTCGCCAGCAAACCAACATTAGTGCTGCTTGATGAGATGGCTGCGGGCTTAACCGAAGAGGAAACCCCGCGGCTGTTAGAGATCTTACAACGGGTGCGTGAAATGGGCATAACATATATATTGATCGAGCATGTTATGCGAGTAATGACCAAGGCGGTTGATAGGATTGTGGTCATGGATAAGGGCATGAAAATTGCCGAAGGATCACCTAATGAGGTGATGGAAGATAAGAAGGTCATTGAGGCCTATTTGGGTGCGTCTGCATAAACGGGAGATACTATTTAACATCGAAGTAAGATAGAGAAATATAGCCAGGAAATGCCTGAGGAAACATTACTGAAAGTAAGCCATATAGATGCGTTTCATGGGAGCTTCCAAGCCCTGTGGGATGTATCCCTGTCAATTAAACCCACAGAAATTGTTGCTATTATTGGCGCCAATGGATCAGGTAAATCCACCCTTCTGGAAACAATCTCGGGCCTAGTGCATCCGGCTGAGGGCGATATTGAGTTTGAGGGTAAGAATATCTCCGCATTGGAACCATTCCGGATAGTTGATCTTGGCATATCCCAAGTTCCAGAAGGAAGAAGGGTTTTCCCCGACCTGAGTGTTATGGAAAATCTATTTATTGGTTCATACAATCGTAAGGCAAGGTCCGATAAAGCACAAAATCTCAAACAGGTTCAACAGCTCTTCCCTGTGCTAAAAGCCAGAAAAACGCAACTGGCAAAAACACTGAGCGGTGGAGAGCAACAGATGTTAGCCATAGGCAGGAGCCTCATGTCCAGCCCTAAACTGATGCTCTTAGATGAAATGTCCCTTGGCCTTGCTCCCATCATTGTGAATGAACTGTATACCGTTTTGAGGGAAATTAGAGAAAGGGGCATTACTATTCTATTTGTAGAACAGAATGTAAGGCGAAGCCTCACAGAAGCGGACAGGGCCTATATTATGGAAACAGGGCGCATTGTTTTGAGCGGCAACGTAGCGGAACTCCGGGAGGAGGAGAAGGTAAAAAAGGCCTATTTTGGAGACTAAACTCGAATAGGATGGATTGCAGATGACCTTATTAGCTGATTTGTCTACACCGATAGTGATGGGTATTCTGTTGGGCGGGTTATACGCGGTCATTGCGCTAGGTCTTTCGCTGGTTTTCGGGGTGGTAAAGGAGATGAACATAGCCCACGGAGATCTGGTCATATTGGGCAGCTACCTTGCTTATACCATCATGACTTCTTTCGGCGTAGACCCTATTCTGAGCTTAATCATAGGTATGCCCCTATTGTTTGGGCTTGGGTTTGTTATCCAAAAATATCTTCTGAACCGTGCGTTTAAAATATCAATGGACGCCACCTTGATCATTGCTTTTGGCATATCTATTATTTTACAAAACACATACCAACTTATCTGGTCACCTATGTCCAGGGGTTTGACAACATCCTATGCCCTTAAAAGTTTTAGTGCCGGCCCATTTTTTTTCCCCTTCGTATATCTGTTAAATTTTGTTGTGGCCATAGCCGTGATGATTTGCCTCCGTGAATTCCTCAGGAGGACATATCTGGGCGTGGCTATTAGGTCAGCGGCCCAAGACATGAAAGCGGCTCATCTGATGGGGATAAACACGAATCGAGTCTTCGCATACACCTTCGCTATTGGTATGGTGCTGGCTGCTATTGCTGGTGTACTTCTTGGATTGACTTTTCCCTTTACACCGACATCAGGACTGCCCTTCCTCATCATTGCCCTTGGTGTTGTGGTGTTGGGAGGGTTGGGTAGCATAGCCGGGACATTAATAGGGGGTATCGCCTTTGGCTTAGCGCAAACCCTTGGTGGACATTTCTTTGGTGTTGCTGCTCAGATGCTCGTTGCTTACACAATGGTACTTGTCGTACTAGCTGTGATACCTCGAGGTATATTTGGCCGTTAGGAGGAACATGAAAGCCACCATTCCTCGACAACATGGGAAGTTAATACTGCAAATAGCGGTCATCGCTTTGCTGGCCCTGTTTCCGATAATAGGAGTGCCACGCACTTGGACCCTTTACCTCTTTCTCTTTTTTAATTATTTGGCCATGGCGAATATGTGGAATTTGCTTGCTGGTTACAGTGGGCTCATATGTCTGTGTCCCGCGGCCTTTATTGGGCTGGCGGGATACACCCTAACCATAATGACATGGCTGGGCGTGCCTTACTATTTTGGAATAGCATTTGGTGGCATTGTAGCAGCATTATTTGCCATACTCATATCTATTCCTGTCTTCAGGCTGAGAGGGATCTATTTCGCTATCGGAACACTCGTTGTACCTGAAATATTGAGGTTCGTGTTTTTGCTTTGGAAACCCGTTGGCGGGGAGACATTTGGCAGAGGTGCGGGTTATTCGGTGAAAGGGCTTGATGGGGCATCCGAATCGCATCTCTATTGGTTTGCTCTGGCTATTGGGATTGTATCAATTTTCCTCATGCGATATATCTTGCGTTCAAAACTGGGAAGGGGGCTGGCTGCGATCCGTGATAACGATGATACAGCTGCAAGTTGTGGGATCAACGTCTTCAACTTAAAGTTGTACTCCTTTGTCATTGCCGCCCTCCTTACAGGAATAGCCGGGGCAATTCTATATATCTACCATGGATATATAGAGCCGGCAAGCGCCTTCAGTATAAGCTGGCTAATCACGATCATACTCGCTACCGTCATAGGGGGGGAAGGCACCGAAGAGGGACCCATTGTTGGAACGATTATCGTTGTCTTTCTGCACTTTTTCCTAGCCAGATATGCTGAAATCAGCCTAATCATACAGGGCATCATATTGATCGGCATCATGTTACTGGCACCGCAGGGTATTATGGGTTTCGTTCGCAAGACCAAGACTTACCAGTCCCTGTTAGAATTAGTCGCTAGGCCTGCGAGTTAATGTGGATTAAAACCGATCCCCTTAAAACGCATCTCCTTTGTCCCTAAAGTCTCCAGGCCTCCTAGGTTAAATAAATATTATGGACTACAGCAATTCATAATTAAAATTTATACATGCCATAATAAAAAAGAATTTGACAACATTTTTGTAAGGTTAGATATTTAATCTTGTTTTTAGTTAGCGGGGTAGCGTGATCACAATTCCTATTCGTCACCTCCAATCCTGGTCTACTTCATGTTATCTGATATCAGAATCTCGTTCCCTGTTGATATATACCGCTCATCTTCTTTTCTGACTCACTTTGCGTATGTTTGTTCTTTTTATCCTTAAAATCGTTACTTATTGGATCAATGATTACATAAACCTTTGACAAAAGGAGGGATAAAAATGGCAGAGGAAAAAGCAGGAAGGTTTCCAGATCCGCACGAGTTCCAAGTTCCACCTGAACTTGAAGGCTGGGAAGAAATGTATCCATCACACTACTTATTCTCCAAGGAAAGAGAAGATTGGGAAAAAAGTCAATTCTGGTTCCAGGACAAAATTCACGCACCAGAGCCCATGCCCCCATTGGACCTGATCTTCCAGGAGGCGTGGCAGATCGCTCTCTCGCAATACACCACCAGGGTATTCTGCATCCCTCCTGCCCAAGGGATCGCACATAGGATGGTTGGGAGCTACATGTATATCTGTGCCCTTGCGCCACCACCAGAGGCGGTCATCGGCGAGAAGGCCCAACTCTTTGAGAAGAGGGTCTTCTATGTATTTGAGCACTATGATGAACTGTGGGACAAATGGCTGACCAAATTTAAGGCTTTAGGCCAAGAGATGGAAGCCGTGAAGGTTCCAAAGGAACTCCCCAAATTTGTTTCCGAAGAGGAGGTACTGCCCGCACCCACAGGCTGCTATGTGACCTATGACCTTATGGAGGCCTTTGATAAGCTGGTCAATCAAATGTTTAAGGGCTGGCAGTATCACTTCGAGTATCTCAACCTAACCTATCTGGCCTATCTCATGTTCGCTGATGTGGCCAGGAAGCTATTTCCGGGCATCAGTGAAAGCGCCATTGGTAAGATGGTAGCCGGCGCCTATGTCTCAATGTTTCGCCCAGAGGAAGAGCTTTGTCGACTATCCAGATTGGCGCGTGACTCACGCGGTGTGGCGGATATTCTCAAAAAGGATGTCTCCGTGAAGGATAAGATAAAGGAATTGAACAAGATCCCCGATGGCAAAGGGTGGCTTGAGGAATATGATAAGGCCACAGACCCCTGGTTCTATGTATCTTGCGGAAGTGGCTGGTTTCATTATGAAGGAAGCTGGATCACGATGCCTGAGGTCCCTTATAGCTATATCAAGAGCTATATGGAACGTCTAGATAACGGAGAAAACATCGAGCGCTCCCTGGATGAGATCGAGAAACAGAGGGATCAGATCGTTAAAGAATACGTGAACCTGATAAAGACGGACGAAGACAAGAAGTCTTTCAACGACGCCTACAACACCATTCGAACCATTTACAGGTATGCGGAGGACCACCTCTTCTGGGTTGAGCACTGGTTTCACACCATATGGTTCCGAAAAATAAAGGAATTTGGAAGCCTCCTTGTCAATAATGGGATGCTCAATGAAGTGGACGACATATTCATGTTCCACCGCTATGAAATTCCTCAGCTCCTCAGCGAGCTGGCAATCGGTTGGGCGTTGGGCGTGGATGTGCCCACCAGAGGTCAGTACTATAAAACCACGGCTCAAAAGCGAAGAAAGATTCTTGAGGCCGCGAGAAAGTGGAATCCCATACCTGCCTTAGGTGTACCACCCGAAGAAGTGGCTGAGCCTTTCACCGTTATGCTGTGGGGTATCACAACGGATAAAGTGCAGGAATGGCTTAAAGGCGTCGATGCACCAGCGGCAGAGGACGTTTCAGAGCTTAAGGGCTTCGCCTCTTCAGCAGGCCTTGTGGAAGGGCCTGCACGGGTGCTAAGGCAACCTAAAGATATCATGGTAATCCAACCAGGAGAAATACTGGTTTGTCCCACCACCAACCCTTCATGGGCTCCTGTGTTTGGGAAAATCAAGGCAGCAGTTACCGATATCGGCGGGCTCACATGCCACGCGGCCATTGTATGCAGGGAGTATGGTGTCCCCTCAGTGACCGGTACGGGTGTTGCCACATCGGTCATCAAGACCGGCGATATTTTAAGGGTTGATGGTGACACGGG
>DAOVAK010000819.1 GCA_030671095.1 Deltaproteobacteria bacterium
CATTCATTAATCCATGTTTTATATAGTGACTCCGTAACTACACAGGTTCACGGTTTGGGGCTTCGCCCTTCGGGCTTCCGACTTCGCTCTTCGAGCTACGACGGGACAAGTCGACCCCACAAGCAAAGGTTCACGGTTGGAGAGTGACGAAGATTGAATCCCGCCAAGATATTGAGAAGAGAAAAGAGGAGGAATATCTATGGATTTTGAGTTAAGCGAGGAACTCCAGATGTTGCGAGATATGGCCCGAGATTTTGCCGCTGAGAAAATCGCACCATTCGCCGATGAGTGGGATGAGAAGCATTATTTTCCTTATGAAGAGGTCATAAAACCAATGGGAGAACTGGGCTTTTTTGGAACCGTCATCCCTGAAGAGTATGGTGGAAATGAGATGGGCTGGCTGGCGGCCATGATCCTGACAGAGGAGATCGCGCGGGCCTCCAGTTCCCTCAGGGTACAGATTAACATGCTGACACTGGGCTGTGCCTTCACAATCTTTCAATATGGGTCAGATGAGATCAAGAAAAAATATATCCCTAAACTTGTCAGCGCCGAACACCTGGGCGGCTTCGCAATCACAGAACCGAATGCAGGCTCTGATGTGATGGCCATGAAATCGACTGCTGTTGATAAAGGTGATCACTGGCTCATTAACGGTTCCAAAACATGGATCTCAAATGCCGCCATTGCCGATGTTTTGATCCTTTATGCATATACGGACAGACAGGCAAGAAGTAAAGGGCTTTCCGCCTTTGTCATAGAACCCAAAAACTTTAATGGAATAACCACCACAGATTTCGATAAGATGGGAACCCACTCCTGCCCCACCGGTGAGGTCATTTTAGAAGATACGGAGGTCCCCAAGGAAAATATATTGGGGAAACCTGGAAACGGGGCAAGAATAGTCTTTGGATCACTCAACCAGACACGCCTATCGGCCGCTGCCGGTGGAGTTGGCGTGGCACAGGCATGTCTTGATGCGGTAACATCATATTGCAAGGAAAGGGAACAGTTCGGGAAACCTGTTGGCCTGTTTCAGATGAACCAGGATATAATCGCTCAGATCGCATCTGAGATCGAGGCTGCACGCCTTATGGTCTACAAGGCCGCATGGCAAAAGGACCAGGGGCAGTTGGGAAACACCCTGGAAGTGGCCCATGCCAAATACCTGGCTGGCGAGGTGGCTGTAAAGAGTTCTCAGGTAGCCATGAAGATTCTTGGTGCCTACGGTTATTCCACAGAGTATCCCGTTGCCAGGTATTACCGGGATGCCCCTACCTACCAGATTGTGGAGGGCTCCGCCAATATCTGCAAGTGGATCATCGCCCTTGATCAGCTTGATATCAGGAAGGCGAACAGATAATAAAATTGACGGCTTCGTAAAAAGTCCATCTGCGGCGTTGCGCTTCATCTTTAGTCATTGCGACGTGCTAGTAAGCACGCCTCACTCCTAAAGACTCGCGCGCCTTGCATCTGAAGCTTTTTACTGTGCCGTCCGATTACTGACTTTTTACGAGTTCATCAAGATTGATTGCAGAAATTCCGAGACGTTTAATTAAGGAGGTATAAAATG
>DAOVAK010000002.1 GCA_030671095.1 Deltaproteobacteria bacterium
ACCATGCGGAGCAGACCCCCGTCCCCGACGATGAATTTTCTCTGCGTGACATTGTACTTGGAGTGTCCCACAAACCCGGGGGAGGATTGTCCGCCTCCCATGACACCAGCCAAGGTGGTGAATTTCATCCCGCATGGCGTCTCTTTGGTGTACTCCCGGTTAACGGTCATCACCCCGTTGCAGCCGGGTAACACGGCGGCAATACACTCGCAACAGCCACAGGTGGTCATGGGATCAATGACAAGACTGTAAAAATTATAGTGGTCTACGGCTTGGCGCGACGTCTTATAAACAAACTCGTTGACCCCCTTCCACTGTCCCAGCTTGGGATCGAGGCACTCTCCCTTTTCCACAGGCTGGTTGGGGCCGGTCGGGTTGATCTCGAAAGAGGCCTTGCAGTCCATCCAGTTATAGGCGCCACAAAGACCTGTCCTCTCCGGGCTGATCATGCAGACATGGTTGGGGGCGAAGGACTGGCAAAGGGTGCAAGAATAATAGGTCTCCACGCCCTCATCGGTCATCTTCTCCACCCGGTCATCCCTTCCCTTGTACTCGCCCTTGGCCCTTTTTGTGAGTTTATCCACATCCCCTTTCTTGGTGTACAGGGTCACAGCAACCTTATCCAGGATGTTAGCAAAGTCCTGATGGAGCTTGGCATGAAGGATCGTGCCGATATCCTTCAGGGTGAAGCCCTTTTCTATGGCCTGATCGCCCACCCTGATCCAGGCAATGTCCCGCTGTCCGATATGCATGATGCCTTGGGCATAATTGATCAGGTGGTGAATCTGCCTTTCCAAAATGGGCTCAAAGTCGGGCTGCATCTGACGGCCTGCTACCTGGACATAAATACCTAACGGTAAGTTGTCGCCTTTTTTCAGGTCTTTTATATCTGGACCGATCACGTCCACTTTTCCATCCTCGATCTCATTCATTTCCGCCATCTTACAGAGCTCCGTGCACGGGCTCTTGCCGCCGCCCACCTCCAGGAAGAGGTCATCCTTGCGAACCCGCTCTCCTTCGAATGCCGGCCCATAGGCCAACGGGATGTCGATCTCGGCGATAGTTACCTTGAGACCCCGGATCTCGATGGATCTGGATGTAAGCTCATCGTGCGTCACATTGGCCACCACATGCTCATAGGTGCAGACACCTGTGGGCAGGACCTCTGGAATATCCGTATCTGCCAAGGTGGGGAATCCCCAGTTGATGGCGCCTGCCGCATTGGCAGCCCATTCCGCATTCACATCACCCATTGCATTGACAAAGGCGAAGATGCGGTTTTTCTGATAGGCGAGTTGCTTCTTGAAATCACCCGGCTCGATGCCACCAAAGGACATCCCGGCCCGGTTCGCAAAGCCGAGGGCAAACACGGCCGCAGATATATCGGGCCCAAAGGGGACAAGGCGGGTGTTCCACCCAATCTGTACATTCTCCTCCAGAAGTTGCTCTGCAAACGTGGTCCCGTTCTGACTGGCCGCCATGAACACATAGATGGTTTTCAATTGATACTCTTCAGCAATCTTTTTTGCTGTTGCAGAATCGGGCGCAGCCCCAACAATGGCGGCAAAACCGGGAGCTGTGCCATCCACAAACTCCACACCCCGCTTTCTCATGATGGCGTCGTCGGCCGCACCCAACCATATTTTCCCGTTATCCACATCGGGGTCTTCCATTTCAGCCTGGTAAAAATCAGGGTCCTCCACATACCGAACGGCCTCCACAATCTCCTCGGCAAAGAGGGCCGCCATGCCCGCATCCAGCAACGGACCCAGATAGGGTAGATGCACGTCTTTCTTGATATGGGGCGGCAAAAGCTTACGGGCAAATTCTAAGGGCTTTCCTGCCGAGTCCAGATCGGTAACCTTGATTCCGGTCAAGGAATAAATAATAGGCAAGTAATAGGCGGTATTAGGAAATTCCAGTTTCTGACTACCGCCATAGGTCTCCAGGGCCCTCTTATACTTCCCTTCCGCCTTCGAAACAATGTTGTAAGCGCCCTGAATCGCTGCAAATGCTACCAATTTCGACATGATCTTTTTCTCCTTTCTTAAGAGACATTATTTTTGAAAACTTGAAAGTTAAATTAAGCCGCTTCCAGATCCCGCCGTGCAGCCATATCCACAAGCACTCTCTCGCCGGCCTTATCAATACGCAACGCCTTGCGCTTCTTATCAATGTGCGCGATCATCTTGTGAGCATGTTTGATCGGATCGGCCTCCATATCCCACATGCCGCCGTAAATTTCTTCCAGTTCTTTATACAGGTGATTCTCAAACACCGGTGCTCCACTCACCGGGAGAGTGACTCCGAATACCGTGTAAACCCCGGATACGACAAAATAGTGGCCGATACTTATGGCCTTCTCGCTCATCCACTCGGGCGCCGAACCGGCCGCCGGTAGATCACTAATATCATTTCCCAGGCCACCAGCCTTGACCACTTCGGTGGCCGCCATCAGGATCCGGCTATTATCTACACAGGAGCCCATATGCAGCACTGGTGGGATTCCCACTGTCTCGCAGACCTCGGCCAGGCCCGGCCCGCAATAAACCTTTGCAGATTCCGGAGTCAGAAGACCCGCCTTGGCACAGGCAATGGCGTTGCATCCGGTGGTCAGTACGATAACATCATGCTTGACCAATTCCTTAACGACTGTGATATGCCCCTCGTCCAGAGAGGTTCGGGCGTTGTTTCACCCAACCACGCCGCCGATACCTCGTATGCGGCCGTTGATGATGTTGTCATTGAGGGGCGTATAAGATCCGCGGAAGGTTCCGCCCAGGTGATAATTGATTGCCTCATAGCTGAAACCCGCAATCAAATCCGAGGCATTTTGGGGTATCATGACCTCCTTTTCCCTGTTGGGGAAATTCTCTATAGCGGTCCTTACAATCTTCTTGGCATCCTCAAAAGCGGTATGTTCATCGAATTCAATATGGACCGTATCACCAGAGGCGATCTTGGCCCTCGGATTGGTCGTGATAATCTTGGTGTGGAAACACTGGGCCACATTGGCGATGTTTTCCATGATGCACTGGACATCCACAACCATAGCTTCCACCGCACCTGTGATGATCGCCAGCTCTTGCTGTAAGAAATTTCCCGCTAAGGGAATACCGTGGCGCATGAGAAGCTCGTTGGCCGTACAACAGATGCCGCTCAGCTGAATCCCGTTTGCGCCTTTCTCTTTGGCCAGTTCCACCAATTCGGGCAGTTCAGAGGCCTGGACGATCATTTCGCTCAGGAGCGGCTCATGCCCGTGGATGATGATGTTCACGTGGTCTTCCCGGAGCGTTCCCAAATTGGCAGAGCTTTTAACGGGATAAGGGCAACCAAAAAGGACATCCTGCAGGTCTGTAGCGATCATGGACCCGCCCCATCCATCCCCGATGGCTGCACGGGTGCACTGCTCAGTGAGATTTTCATAGTCCTGATCCACACCGATATGGGTCCGGTGCATGATCTCCACGATCTCTCGATCGATGCCTCTCGGAACGACCCCCAGTTTTTTCCAAAGCTCATATCGCGCAGCAGGCGCTCTTTTTGCTGTACAGACTTCACCTGTCTGCTGGCCCCACTGTCCCAAGGCCTTCTCACCTACCTCCACAGCGATCTCATCCATATTCCGATCAAGAACTTCTCCATTTTCACCTTCTACAGTGATGTCCACCCCGAAATCAGGGGCAATCTCTAAGAGTTTCTTCGTATCCTTAATCTTGTAATCTTCTGTCTCCTTCCTCGCGGCTGCCAGAAATGTCTCTGCCACACCCCGTCCATGGTCAGAATGGGCTGCAGCTCCAGCCGCAACCATTCTTGCAAAATTTCTCGCTGCTATGGTCTCAGGCGTCGCACCACAAAGACCTTTTCGCGTGTCCTCTCCCTCTATGCCACTTTTCGGTAAGGGGAGCCTGCAGGGTCCCTGAGCACAATTCTTACAGCACGTCCCCTGGACACCTATATTACAGGGTTTCATCTTCTGGGCCCGGTCAAAGATGGTCTCCACCTCCATCTCCCTCGACCTCTTTATCATTGCCATGCTGGCTGGATCAATGGTCAAATCTTCTGGCTCGAAGATCTTCTTCACCTTTTCTTTGCCCACCGCCACTTTCTTTTTGACTTCTTCTGTCGTCATTATAAGGTTCCTCCTCTTTCTTTTCTTTTTTCCTCTTAGCTGTTTGGATCCTGATTATATACGTTTGTGTATACGATCCAGATTGTCTATCAACTTATCAACCCAACTCTTCTGGGCACGTGCTGGTGTCTTGCTCACCTTCTCACGTTCACGCTCAGCCCTCTGAGCTTCGAGTTTCTCTCTCTCCAGGCCCCTTTGATATCTAAGGGCTTTTAAGTCCTCTTTTTCTTTGGCTTTTGCTTCGGCTATTTTTCGGGCTTCTTCCTCCGCCTTGGCCTTAGCTTTCGCCTCTGCCTCTGCCCTAGCCCAATCTTCCTCTTCCGCCTTCTTTCTCGCCTCTTCCTCCGCCCTTTTCTTGGCATCCTCCTCAGCCTTGGCTTTCGCCTCTGCTTCTGCTTTGGCCTTAGCCTCTTCCTCTGGCTTTTCTTTGGGCTTCAGTTCCACCACTTTCTCTTCAGGCCTTGGGACCTCCTTCGGTTTCTCTTCCTTCTTCTCCGGTTTTGGCGCCGCTTTGACCTCCTTCTTTTTCGGCTCGGCCGGTTTTTCTTTGGCCGGAACGGCCTCTTCCGCAACGGCCAGCTTTGGTTCTGGGGATATGGAGAGCAGATCCGCTTCCTGCAGCTTCAAATTCTTGGAAATCTCTGGCACATCGGTGGCCACGCCGCCATTCATCATCAGATCAATAAATGATCGTGTGAGCCTAACACTCTCCGGGTGCCTCAGGATTACCACATCAGCTCCGCCCAGAAGATAACTCACCGATGCCACCGTCTCCATGAGAACACCGCGCCTCTCTGGATCACCGAGGGTAGGCACCTCTTCCAAGGGTTGACCTGCCTCCTTAGATTTCCAGACTTCATTTCCAATGTTAGATATCATGGGGATCTGGAGCTTATCGTCCTCCTGGGTCAGGGCTGCCATACGAATCCTTTCCATGACAGAGTAGGAATATTCAAGGCCGTATCCAAGTCCACCTGTTGTGGGGTCAATGACGATCTTTTCGCTTGGCACACCCAAGTTGCCCAGCAAGATGTTCAGCTGCTTGGCCAGATTCACGTCGATGGGAGAAGAGGCCACAATGGTGTGACCATATCCAATGGCACTGGCACCCACGCCCTTGTAGTTTGCCTCTTCCACAGGTGCCAGGGCAACGTTCTTGCCCTGACAATCCTCTGAGATCTTCTTCAAGACCTCCTCATCCTTCTGGTTGTTTGCCGTACCCCACACCACAACAGGCACATCAACGGCCTCTATCACCTTCTTGGCCACCTGGGCGGCCTCATCTGTCCCCCTGTCCATACCATTGGGGTCCGTGCTCTTCATCTGAAGTACGATGATGTCGGCGCCATATTCATCCACATTTTTTTTGGCCCAAGCATCAGGTGAAGCAATGACGTCCTTAAATGGTTCCACAGCAGCGGCAGGCCACTCCTCAGACGGATCGTAATCCCATATCTCCATGGCAATCTTGGGCGCGTTGGGCATGTCCCCCTCAAATAGGTGAAAAGGATAGGATTCCTCCCCTCCCAAATTGAGTGCACCGCCTCCAGCACCTATGGTTGTCTGTCCGATCTCTCCCGAATAAGGCTGTTTGGGTATTTCAAAGGCCAATTTCTTTACCTCCTTTTCCCATTGCAGATGGTTTTTGCATAAAATCGTGAAGCGATTTTATAACTTATTGAAATCGCGACCTTTTGTTATGTGAAAAATGTAACAAGGGAGCGCAAAAAAAATTACCTCTTTTTAGAGGAACAAATTTGGAGAATAAATGAGAGAAAAATGCTTGTCAAGTAATTTTTGTGAATAAAATGAAAAGCTTAAAGGGCGTTTTAGACCCAATATATTGTGACATTTGACAATTTATATCAATATATGCGAAATCTTTCTCAGGGCGCCAAGGATCAGAACACCGGCTATCAGGGGAATAGATATCAGCTTGCCTTCGAGCTGTCGGCTCTACCCTCCGGGCGCGTCGTCGAGCAGGAAGCCGGAGGGAGGAGAGCGGGAAGACTTTTGAACGGTACGAATATTTGCTATTTACGGTTCAAAATCTTCTCAAAGATTTCATAGGCCGCTTCCAGTGCCTTACTCTCCCTATCGAGTTCTATGGTTGGCCTTCCCTCGAGATCAAAATCGCGCACCAGCAGATCTTCAGGCACTATCCCAATCAGCTCCAGGGGATATTGGCTGACGGCCTTTTCAATGGTCTCCAACTGTTCTTCTTTGGCCTGATTGATGATCAGCAGTTTCTGGTTGATATCGAGTGCCAACTCATGGGTCAATTGCAAAATTCTGGCCGCCGATTGAATTCCCCTCCGGCTGGGATCGGAGACGATGAGCAGAAGGTCAATGTTGTTGGTCGTTAATCTACTGATATGTTCCATGCCCGCTTCATTGTCGATCACCACGTAGGCATAGTTACTGATCAGCCTATCCAGGTATTGGGTGAGTAACGTGTTGGCGGCACAATAGCAACCTGCCCCTTCTGGCCTTCCCATAACGATCAAATCAAACCCCTTTGCCTCAACCACTGCCTGCTCCAGCTTCATCTCCATGAACACATCTTTCGTCATCCCTGCTGCCACGCCCACCTTCATCTCCTCCCTCGCCTGCCCCAGGGTCTCCTCCACTTCGAGTCCGAGGACCTCATTGAGATTGGCGTTTGAATCCGCATCCACACCCAGGATGGGCGTTTTTCCCTGTTCTATCAGGTACTTAATGAGCATACCGGCTATGGTGGTTTTCCCTGTTCCCCCTTTACCAGCAAGGCCAATTGAGTAGGGCATTGTCGCCTCCTTATCCGTATATTTTTGGTTGATATTCCAATAAAATTTTTTTAAAGTGAGGGCGCCTATAAATACCTTATAAATACCATTTTTATCATGTCAAAAAAAAAAGACATATGGGAGCAAATCACCAAAAGTTTGGAATCTCAACTGTCCAAATCAGAGCTTAACACATGGTTCTCTCAAGCAACGCTCAGAAAATCTAATCCCGACTTAGCGATCATCGGCGTCCCCAATAAATTTATTGCCAATTGGTTACGAGAAAAATATTACATCCAGATCAAAAACGCCTTTGAAGCCATCCTCAACCGATCCCCCGAATTACACTTCATCTATGATCACCCATCTGACAGGGTAGAATCCCCTGATGGGGAACCCTCCCTGAAACAGGAAGTCTATTCTGAACATCAATTAGATCCGTCCATGACTTTCGATGGGCTTCACATGGGAGAATGCAATCGTTTTGCCTGTTCATCGGCCTTAGAGGTCGCCAAAAGGCCGGCTGAGCAATATAACCCATTCTACATCTTTTCTGATCTGAGCCTAGGTAAGACCCATCTCTTGAACGCCATAGGAAACCATGTACTCCGTAAAAACCCATATTCTCACGTGCGGTATCTCTCTTCAAACACATTCACTTCTGATTTTACTTATTCCATAAAGAACAAAAATCTTCAGGCGTTCCGGGAAAGATATTGTGGTCTCGATTTGCTGCTATTGGACGATGTACAGTTGCTCGGGAACCGTAAAAGGACACAAGAGGAATTTCTTTTCGTTTTTGACGCCCTCTACGGAGCCAGGAAGCAGATTGTGATTTCGGGGGATAGCCCCCCGAATCAACTGACGAGGATGAACTCTCGCCTGAAATCAAGACTGGGCTCCGGACTCATCTCAGAGATTGAGGTCCCGGATCAGAGCACAAAGATACACATTATTAGGAAAAAGGCAAAAGAAGATGGTATTCCTATTCCGGATGACGTAATCTTCTTTCTCGCCAAGTCCAATAGGGATATCAAGGGGCTAATCAAGAATATCGTGAGGATTGAGACCTATGCATCGCTCAACCGTGGAGACATAAACATCTCCAGGGTAAAATCTCTCATCAAGGATGATAGGAGAAAGGAAGCTGGAATGGATGATGTGAAATCCATCACAGCGGGCTATTTCAATATCTCCCTGTCTGAGCTCATCTCAAAGAAAAAACAGAGAGTCTATTCCTATCCAAGACAGGTGGCTATGTATCTCTGCAGGAAATACACGGATTCATCCTTTAAGCAGATCGGAGATGCCTTTGGGAATAAGGACCATTCCACAGTGATCTACGCCGTGAATCGGATTGAGAAGTACAAGGTTCGGAAAAAAGAGATACGGGAAGATCTGAATAAGCTGGAGGATTTATTGGGATAAGCCTTTAGAACATTCCACGCTCCCTAAGGGAATCTCTCTTTTAAAATTTTTTGAACATTACTCAACAAAAAGCACATTATTTTTGATCAAAGAAAAAAATATTTTCATAGATTAGAGAAAAGACTGGGAAGATTTATCAAAACTTATCAATAATTTTTTCTGTGTCTCTGAAGGCTTAAAGGACTAATTAACAAAATAACATATATATATTATGATTATGATATTAGAATTGTATTTTTAATAAATAATATGGGGAGGGGAATATGGAAATAAAAATAGACAGAGATGAACTCTACAGGGCCATTTCGCGTGTCCAGAGCATTGTTGAAAAACGCAGCAATATGCCGATCCTCTCAATGATTCTGCTTTCAACGGATGCGTCAGACGTCAACATATCAGCAACCGATTTGGAGATAAGCTTTCAAGAAAGAATCTCGGCTGATGTGATCAATCCGGGAAGCATAACCATCTCTGGGAGAAAACTCTTTGAAATCCTGAAGGAGAGTAAGAGATCTCAGATTCACATTAGAGAAAAAGAGAACAATTGGGTATCTATATCCGATGAGGATGCACGATTTAATCTCGCCTGTCTGGCCGCAGATGAGTACCCCGTTTTCATGGAACCGGAGGGGGTTCTTACCGTGGAAATTGAGGGAGATATTTTAAAAGAAATGATCAACAAGACCATATATTCAGTCACATTGGAGGAGGCTGGATTCAAACTCTCTGGGGTCTTCACGGAAAAGGTGGCTCAAGAGGGTAAGACCCTTTTAAGAATGGTCTCCACGGATGGCCACCGTCTGTCCATGATAGATAAAGAAATTAAGGACCTAGAACAACTGAAAATGAACGGTGGAGTGATGATTCCCAAGAAAGGCATATTGGAATTGAGTAAGTTGACCTCAGAAGAAGGTCCTATTCAACTGGGATTCAAGCAGAACAATTGCGTCATAAGAAAGGAAAATATACTCATCGTCATCCGTCTCTTGGAAAGTAAGTTTCCAGATTATAATGCCGTTATTCCTGAAAAATCGAAGCATTTTGTAAAAATTGATAGGGTTTCCCTACTCGATGGCATGAAAAAAATGATTATTTTGAGTAACGAGAGTTACAGGGGCGTGAAGATCACTTTGGAGAATGATAATTTGGAACTGGTCTCCATTAATCCAGATCTGGGAGATGCCCAGGAGAATCTGGTTGTGGAATACAAGAACGAGCGTCTGGAAGTGGGGTTTAATGCCAGATATTTCATAGACGTGCTCCAGGCTATGGATAGTGAAACGGTAGAATTGGGTCTTATTGATAATTCCAGTCCCTGTCTCATAAGAGGGGAAAATGATAAGGGATTTTTGGGTCTGATTATGCCCATGAGGCTATAGAAATGGCAAACTTAGAGTCAACTTATGGCGCTGCTGATATAAAGGTTCTGGAGGGGTTAAAGGCCGTCCAGAAGAGGCCCGCCATGTATGTGGGTAATACGGGTTTCGAGGGTCTACACCATCTCGTCTCTGAAGTGGTAGATAACAGCATAGATGAGGCGATGGCCGGATATTGTGATCATATTGATATCCAGATCTTAGGTGATGAAAGTATTACGGTGCTGGACAATGGGCGTGGTATTCCTGTCGATACACACAAGACGGAAAAGATGCCAGCGCTTGAAGTCGTCATGACCAAACTGCATGCAGGAGGGAAATTCGATAACAAGATCTACAGGGTATCAGGTGGGCTCCATGGTGTTGGGGTATCCGTCGTCAACGCACTCTCCGAGTTCTTAGAAGTGGAAGTCTATCGTGACGGGAAGATCTATTTCCAACGCTATGAGCAGGGAAACCCCAAAACAAAACTGCGAGTAAAGGGTGACACGAAGAAGAATGGCACCAGAGTCCATTTCATGCCAGATAGGAACGTCTTCGATAACGTCCAATTTGACTTTGAGACCCTTGCCAGGAGGATGAGGGAGCTCGCCTTCCTCACGAAAGGGGTGAAAATCCAGATCTCCGATGAGCGAACGGGCAAGAAAAAGGACTTCATGTACGAGGGAGGAATTAAATCCTTTGTGGAATATCTCAATAAGAACAGGGAGGTCCTGCACAAAAAGCCCATTTACGTATCAGGCGAGAAAAATGGGGTCCTGATTGACATAGCCCTACAGTATAATAATTCCTACAAAGAGACCCTTTTCACCTTTGCAAATAATATCAATACAAGAGAGGGCGGTACTCACCTCAGTGGATTTAGATCGGCCCTTACAAGAAGCATCAATCAATATCTGCAAAATTCCAATTTTGCCAGAAATTTCAAAGATAAGCTCTCAGGAGAAGATGTCCGGGAGGGCTTGGCGGGTGTGGTCAGCGTGAAGCTGCCAGACCCGCAATTTGAGGGTCAGACGAAGACAAAATTGGGAAACAGTGAAGTAAAAGGACTCGTTGAAAATCTCTTAAATGAGGGGTTGAGTAGTTTTTTTGAGGAAAATCCATCCATTATAAAGTCCGTCCTCTCCAAGGTCATTGATGCGGCCCGGGCGAGGGAAGCTGCCAGAAAGGCGAGGGAGCTTGCCCGGCGAAAGGGTGTGCTTTCAGACCACTCGCTACCGGGAAAGCTGGCCGACTGTCAGGAAAGGGATGCGAGTCGTAGCGAGATATTCATCGTGGAGGGGGATTCAGCGGGCGGTTCAGCAAAACAGGGCCGGGATAGAAGGTTTCAGGCCATCTTACCCCTAAAAGGAAAGATCCTTAATGTGGAAAAGGCCCGGTTCGACAAGATGATCTCGAGCGAAGAGATCCGAACCATGATCGCCGCCCTGGGCACAGGAATTGGGGACGAGGAGTACGACATCAATTCCCTCAGATACCATAAAGTGATCATCATGACCGATGCGGATGTGGATGGATCCCACATCCGGACCCTTCTTCTCACCTTTTTTTACAGACAGATGCCGGAGCTCATCGAGCGGGGGCACCTTTATGTGGCTCAGCCTCCCCTTTACCGGGTGCTGGCTGGAAAAAAAGAGCGATATATCAAGGACGAAGAGGGTTTTAACGCATTCCTGTTGAAAAGGATTTCGCAGAAGGGGAAAGTCCTGCTGGGGAGCGGTGAGGTGATCTCAGGCAACAGGCTCGTGAGGCTACTCAGCGGAGTGATTAAATTTTACGAAAACGTGAACAGGCTCTCCAGGAGGGGCTACAGCCCTAGATTTATTGAGTTTCTCGTATCACAGGGCGTGAAAAACAAAAAACAGTTTAAGAACAAGATGTTCATGGAGAATCTCTTCCAGAGCCTTGAGGAAAACGACTTTAGGGTTAGTGACATTCAATTGAGTGAAGAAGGCGGTTATTACGAATTCCTTGTGAGCGAAATGCAAAACGGCGGGCAGACCTCGGCCGTGAACTGGGAGTTCTTCTCCTCCCCCGAATTGAGGCAGCTGATGGGGCTCTCCCAGGAAATTGAGAAGGTAAACAAAGGGTGCCACATCATGGTTGACGAGGCTGAAAAAAGGGAGATCGATGATCCGCAGCATCTCCTCACGGTACTCATGGAAGGGTCGAAAAAGGGTTTAACAATCCAGCGGTACAAAGGACTCGGGGAGATGAATCCTGGGCAACTCTGGACCACAACCATGGATCCTGAGAAAAGAACCTTGCTTAGGATACGGATAGAGGACGTCTTGGAGGCGGATGATATCTTCACCGTCCTTATGGGGGATAAGGTGGAACCAAGGAGAGAATTTATTCAGAATAACGCACTGGAAGTGACTGAGCTGGATATATGACCGTCTAACCCCTTTATTCTTTAAATCCATAACATACCTCCATTGAACAGCACCCATCCACGAATCACTGAAGCCGGGACTCACCCACACAAAGGATTGCCAGGTTTGACTCCCACGGGATCACTAACGGATAGTCAAGTGCTCAGAGGTATGAAGACACCTAGGGGGTTGTTTTCAATAGAGGTGAGAAAATTGATGAGGAGAGAAATATGGTGGCCAATGTAAGTCCTGACATTGTGAACATTGAAGATGAGATGAAAAAGTCCTATCTCGAATATTCCATGAGTGTGATCGTGGGGAGGGCCCTGCCAGACATTCGAGATGGTCTCAAGCCTGTTCACCGACGCGTGCTCTATAGCATGCATGAGATGAAGAACTACTTCAACCGGCCCTTTAAGAAGTCCGCCAGGGTCGTTGGGGACGTGATTGGGAAGTACCACCCACATGGAGATGCCGCGGTCTATGACACCATTGTGCGCCTGGCACAAGATTTTTCCATGAGGTACCGCCTGGTAGATGGCCAGGGCAATTTCGGATCCGTAGATGGGGACCCTCCTGCCGCCATGCGTTATACAGAAGTGAGGATGACGCGGTTGGCGCAAGATTTCCTCTCCGACATTGAGAAAGAGACGGTGGATTTCAATACCAATTATGACGACTCCCTCTCAGAACCTTCCATCCTGCCCACAACCATTCCCAACCTACTCATCAACGGCAGCTCGGGAATTGCCGTCGGTATGGCGACCAACATCCCGCCTCACAATCTTTCCGAGGTGTGTGATGCCGTCATAAGGGTGATTGATCAGCCCGATGTGGGCCTAGAGGAATTGATTGGGCTCATTCCGGCCCCAGACTTCCCGACGGCGGGATTTATCCTTGGGAAAAAGGGGATTTACGAGGCCTACAAGACGGGAAAGGGAATTATCAAGATAAGGGCCAGGGCCTTTGTGGAGAAGGTGGGCAAGCGCCGAGAAAGGATCGTGGTCTCAGAGATACCTTACCAGGTGAATAAAACAAAGCTCCTGGAAAAGATAGCGGAGTTGGTCAGAGAGAAAAAGGTAGAGGGGATCTCTGACATCAGGGACGAATCGGACAGAGATGGGATGCGAATTGTTGTAGAGGTAAGAAGGGATGGAAAATCCCTGGTGATACTTAACCGCCTGTACAAATTTACGCAGATGGAGATCTCCTTTGGAATCATTCTGCTGGCCATCGTGAAGGGACAACCCCAGACCCTAACGCTCAAAGAGATCCTCCAGTTCTTCATTGATCACCGTCGTGAGATTATCATTCGTCGGACCATATATGACCTCAGGAAGGCAGAGGAGCGTGCTCACATCCTTGAGGGACTAAAGAAGGCCATGGATTTCTTGGATGATGTGATCGAGTTGATCAGATCCTCCTCAGACCCTCGGGAGGCAAAGGCCAGATTGATGGCCGAGCTTGAGTTTTCCGATATCCAAGCACAGGCTATTCTGGATATGAGGTTGCAAAGGTTGACAGGACTGGAAAGGGAGAAGCTGGATGCCGAATACCAAGATCTGATCAAGAATATTGCACGATTTAAGGCCATTTTGGAAAGTCCAGCCATGGTACAGCAGATCATCAAAGATGAAATACAGGAAATTAGGGGAAAATATGGTGATGAGCGCAGGACTGAAATCCTGGAGGAGACCGGAGAGATAGATCTGGAGGACCTTATTGCAGAGGAAGATATGGTCGTCACATTCAGCCACCAGGGATATATTAAGAGGAACCCCATCAGTCTTTACAGGGCACAGCGACGGGGCGGCAAGGGCCTGACCGGTGTGAGACCCAAGGCAGAAGACTTTGTTGAGAGTCTCTTTGTGGCATCTTCCCATGATACCTTTTTCTTTTTTACAAACAAGGGACGTGTCTACTGGAAGAAGGTCCATGAGATCCCAGAAGCAGGAAGGATGTCCCGGGGAAAGGCTATCGTTAACCTCCTCGATTTAAAGAGGGGGGAGCGTGTGGCCACCACACTTTCGGTAAGGGATTTTGAAGAAGGGAAGTACGTGGTTATGGCCACGAAAAGGGGGTTGGTCAAGAAGACGGAACTGGCGGCTTACAGCCATCCTAGATCCACGGGAATTGTTGCCCTAAGGATCCGGGATGAGGATGAGCTGATCGCTGTGCGCGTGACAAGCGGGGAACACGACATCTTCCTGTCCACACGGCAAGGGAAATCGATCCGGTTCAAGGAGTCTGATTTGAGGGCCATGGGAAGGGTTGCAGAAGGAAACATCGGGATCAGGATTGAACCGGAAGACTATGTGGTGGGGATGGAGGCCCTTACGGAGGAGGGAGCCACCATCCTGACTGTGACGCAGAACGGGTACGGAAAGAGGACCAGAATAGAAGAATATCGCCGGCAGGCAAGGGGCGGCAAGGGAATACTCACCATAAAGACGACAGAGCGAAATGGACCCGTCGTTTATTCCTATCAAGTCACCGATCAGGACCAACTCATGATTATTTCTGAACACGGGAAGATCATCCGGTTGAGAGTGGCAGACATCTCTGTCATAGGACGGAATACCCAAGGTGTGAAATTGATCGGCCTAGGAGAGGGAGAAAAGGTGGTGGGTGTGGCCAGGTTGATGGAGGAGGATTAGGAGGATGCAGAGGACGGGCGGGGCGGATCCTAGATGCTGGATGAAGGAAGGTTTTTGGCCCCTCCAGAGAACCCCGCTCAGCCCAACAGTAGTTTCTGCACGGCTGTTTCAAAGGGCTAAAATGATACGGATTTTGATTCAAATATTCCGTATCCGGTATCTGGTGGTATCGTGGAGAGAAGGGTTCTGGAGAGAAGGGAATAGACTGTGTCTAAACCTGGAATTTCAAAGATAGCGGTTATCGGTGCCGGGAGTTGGGGTACCACATTGGGCAACCTCCTCGTGGAAAAGGGTTGCCAGGTTGATCTATGGGTGAGGGAGGAGGAAGTCTATTATCAGATAAAAGAGGAGCGCGTTAACAGGAGATTTTTGCCGGATATGGCTTTGGATCCTCTACTGAACCCCGTACGGTCTTATGAGGAGGCACTCTCGGAAAAGGAGCTGGTTCTGCTTGTCGTCCCAAGCCAGTTCTTTCGCGAAGTCTTAAACCATATCAAACCCCACCTTCGTCCAGGGATGGCCCTCATGTCAGCAAACAAGGGCATTGAAAACGAGACCCTGTTGACCATGTCCCAGGTTGCCGAAACGGTCCTTCATAAAGAGTATATGGGGCGTTATGCATGTCTGACTGGGCCCAGTTTTGCGAGGGAGGTCTTCCTGAAGCACCCCACAGCCGTAACCATGGGATGCCGTGATGTGAACCATGCAGAGCGGCTTCAACGCCTTTTTTCTACAGAGTTTTTTAGGGTGTATACTACCGAGGATCTCATCGGTATTGAACTGGCAGGGGCATTGAAGAATGTGTTAGCCATAGCAGCCGGAGTGTCAGATGGATTGAATTTCGGCCACAATGCTAGGGCCGCGTTGATTACCCGAGGCCTGGCAGAGATAACCAGGTTGGGAGTGGCCATGGGGGCCAATCCACTCACGTTTGCAGGACTGGCAGGGATGGGAGACCTTGTTCTGACCTGCACGGGAGACCTGAGCAGAAACCGGAGCGTGGGGCTAAAAATGGGACAAGGGATGAAGCTTCAGGAGATTATTCAGGGAATGGATATGGTGGCAGAAGGTGTCAAAACAACCGTTGCCGCTCACCAATTGGCCATGAAGATGGGCGTGGATATGCCGATTATCAATCAGGTCTACCATATCCTTTATGATGGAAAAGACCCAAAAAAGGCGGTTAGAGAAATCATGACCAGGGAGCTGAAGCCTGAACTGCATACCTGAATTTTATTAAGTGAAGCATAGCGAAAAGGGATAATGTTGTCGGAACAATATGGCCTAGATCGGCATATCATCCTCAAAAGATTGGGCTCATCCCTGTTTGCCCAAAACATCGTATTCCACTGGTCCTTAGATTCCACAAACACATTGGCGAAAGAGCTGGCGGCCCAAGGCGCACCGGAGGGAACCCTGGTCCTGACTGAGGTGCAGAGAGCGGGCAGGGGGAGAATGGGAAGGCAGTGGGTTTCGCCAGGGTATGTGAACCTCCTCTTTTCCCTTTTATTAAGACCCGATATCCAGAAAGATCAGGTTTTCGTTACCACGATGATCTTGGCCCTGGCAACCATTGAGGCCATCAAGAGCAAAACCGGTCTAACATCGAGGATCAAGTGGCCCAATGACATATTTGTGGCGGGCAAGAAATTGGGTGGGATTCTCACAGAGTTTTCATTGCGTCAAGGAGAGATTGAATATGTTGTCCTAGGCCTTGGTCTCAATGTGAACTGGAGCCCCGATCGGACCGAAGAAGCCTCCAATCTCGCCACAAGCATTCTGGCCGAAACGGGGTCTAGGATCTCCAGAAACGATTTGTTAGTCACCATCTTGAGGATATTTGAGATTTACTACCGGGAGGTTTTATCAGGACAGATCGACGATTTTTACAGGACATGGAATGAGGCTTCCATGATCATAGGGCGGAATGTGGAGATCGTATCCCCCAAAGAGACGACCCGTGGAAAGGCCCTCCGCATAGATCGCAGCGGTGCACTGGTCATAGAAGATGACGCGGGCAAAGAACAGAAAATTATTATTGGTGAAGTATCCGTAACCTTGGGGAAAAAAGGATGAAAGTGCTGATTACCTGCAACCTTCCTCAAGAGGTTAGAGCCTGTATAGAGAAGGAGCACCACGTGCAGATCAATGATAAGGACCGTCCCATGGAGAGGAATAATCTCCTTCAGCGTGTGAAAAATAAGGAAGGGCTCCTCTGCACGATTACAGACCAGATTGATAGAGAGCTCCTGGACAAGGCACCCCATCTAAGGATGATCGCCAACTATGGCGTAGGCTTTAATAATATCGATGTGAAGGCAGCCACTGCCAGGGGTATTCCCGTCTCCAACACACCCGGCGTGCTCACCGATGCCACCGCTGATATCACCTTTGCGCTGATCCTGGCCACGGCCAGGCGTGTCGTGGAAGGGGACAAGAGAAACAGGGAAGGGGAATTCAAGTTTTGGGCCCCTTTACATTTCCTGGGAAGGGAAGTGAGCGGCAAAACGTTGGGTATTGTCGGTTTGGGCCGAATAGGAAAGGCCGTGGTGCGAAGAGCCAGGGGATTTGAGATGCGCGTCCTTTATCACAATCGTCATCCCATGGAGGAATCCGAGGAAAAACAACTGGACGTCCAATATGTGGACCTAAAAAGGCTCCTCACTGAGGCAGATTTCGTCTCACTCCATGTGCCCCTCACGGATCAAACGCACCATTTGATTGGCTCCCATGAACTGGAACTGATGAAGCCCAGTTCGTACCTGATTAATGCATCGCGAGGACCCGTGGTGGATGAGAAGGCCCTTGTAGAAGCCCTCAAAAATGGGAAGATCGCGGGGGCAGGTCTGGATGTGTACGAAGAGGAACCGGATTTGGCCCCAGGTCTTACAGATCTGGATAATGTCATCCTTCTCCCCCACGTGGGCAGTGCCACACTGGAGACAAGGACCAAAATGGCTCAGCTTGCCGCAGACAATCTCCTGGCCGGTCTGAGGGGAGAAATTCCGCCCAATTGCCTAAACTGCGACACAATCTCTCATCGCTCCAGCAGCTTGTAGCCATGCGGCGTTCTTGAACGCCCCGCCTGCCAGCGCCTGCCCATCCCGGGGAGTCGAAGCTTCGCTAGAGGATCTGTCTTACCTCATATCCTTCTTGTCTGAGTCTAGCCAGTATATCCTTTGCATGTTCATGCCCTCTCGTCTCCAGGTTTAGCTTCACACGTGAGACCTCTATGGGATTGTCCAGGGCAAGACGATCATGGAAGATATGCAGGATATTGGCCTTCTCTTCGGCAATGATGCCCAAGAGACCCCAAAGGGAGCCTGGAACGTCCAGAAGATTGATCTCGATCCGAATGAGTCTCCCCATCTTGACCGAGCCTTTCTGGAGGATACGGTCAATCATACTCGTCTCGATGTTGCCGCCGCTGAGCACCAGGACATAACGTTTCGCTTTGGTGGAGACCTTATGGTCCATGAGGGCCGCAAGGGGTGTAGCCCCTGCCCCTTCAACAACAATATTTACCTTCTCCAAAAGGTTCATAATGGCCCCTGCAATCCCCTCTTCATCCACGCCTGCCATCTCATCCACATACCTTTGCAAGATGGGAAAAGTCAGGTCCCCAGGTTTCTTTATGGCAATTCCATCGGCGAGTGTGGGCATCCCCTCCACGGCTATGGGCCTGTTTTCATTTAGAGATTGGATGGCAGACGGGCAACAATTGGCTTGGACACCGATGATACGGACATCTGGGCAGAGGGACTTGGCCGTGATGGCGATGCCGGAGATGAGTCCTCCCCCTCCCACAGGTACCACAATGGCCGTGTCTTTTTCCAATAGGTTGGAGATTTCGAGCCCGATCGTTCCCTGGCCTGCAATGACACGGGAATCATCAAAGGCGGGAATCAAGATTTTTCCCGTCTCACGTGAAAGCTCAACGGCATGGGCGTATGCCTCGTCATAATTGGGTCCATGAAGGATGATCTCCGTTCCATATTCCTTAACGGCCATCAATTTCTTTATGGATACCCCTTCAGGCATCACTATGGTGGCGCCAATTCCCAATTTTCTGGCCGACCAGGCCACACCCTGGGCGTGGTTACCCGCAGAGGCGGCGATGACGCCCTTTTCCTTTTCTTTGGGACCCAATTGAAGGAGGCGATTGTAGGCTCCCCTCACCTTGAATGATCCTGTTTCCTGGAGGTTTTCCAGTTTAAGAAAGATCTCTGAGCCCAGCATCTCGCTCAGAGATCGGGACGGTATGAGAGGCGAGGAGAGAATAATCCCCTTGAGCCTTTCTTGGGCGAGTTGAATTTGCTCCAAGTCTGGTTCCATGTCACTCCTGTCCTATCCATTTGATGTCTCAAAAATTGTGCAACCCCCTGATATCACATCTTGCCCCGCCTCTGGCCAGTTGATCCCAACCGACTCGGCCCAGCGCGTCGCGGGGCGTCAACATCTTCTTTCCCCCTGAAAATGTGTGCGATTACAGCGCATTGCAGACCAAAGGGGAGATAGCCCGCGTATCCCAGAACGGGCATCTCAAATATCTGGTAGCGATGGACGAAAGGGATGCTGTACTTCCATTTAGCAAGGCTGTAGTAATTCCACATTTCCCAAAAGAAACCACAGATGAGGGCCGCCAGGGCAGCGGTAAGCACATGGCGCCAATCTCCATGAGGCATACGTGAAAAGATGTGGCTGTCTTCAAAAATATTTTGAAGGGAGACGATAATGAGCAGAGGAGATACCCAGAGGAGAGGAAATAGGTGGTTGGGCCAGACGCCAATGCCTGCTAGCCCAACACCTGTAATGAAGAGAACGGCCCATGCTAGCCGTTTTGGCCGGTTGCATTTGATGGATAAGTAGTTCCGGAATTTCCTCGCTGGCCAAGAGAAACTGAGCAGCCACTCCTGGGTTCCCATGACAGCGGGTAGAACGGTTGAGAAGGGCAGAGTCGCGTACCAGAAATACTCCCATGGACCAAATTGGCCCCCCACGTAGTACCAGTTTTGTACGAACCGGTTAAGGTATTCAAAGAACCACCAAAAGGCTGCGCTTAAGGGAAAGAGCAGGAGAAAAGCGTGGGGACGGTCGCGCATCATGCAGTGGCCAGTTCGGTGATATGTCAGGGCATTAATGGTGATGATATAGGCTATCCATAAGGGGGTGAAAGTGTGGGGCTGAAATCTGACAAACCAGTGAAACCGGCTCCAGGCTAATATCCAGGCGACGACGCCTAATAGGGTGCCGAACCATCCCCACCAGGGAAATGGAAAGGCATGTGAGCGCGTAACCCTTTCGCCAGCCTTTACCCTTAATACCCGGATGAGGAAAGGACTTACCACTGCCAGCACAAAAATGGAGTAGCCTGTGAAAACGGGCCAAGAGAAGGGTGCATGCTCCACGTAGGCGGAATGAGGAGGGAACTCCAGATAGGTGGCTATCTCCTTGTTGGAGAGGATAATCCCCAGCATAGGAAGCCCCAACAACATCATCGTGAGGAGAGAGAAATTTAAGACCGTCTTTTTCATTCTTCACCTAATCTGGGAATATACGACCAATCATTCATATCTGCAATCTCAAAAAATCCGCCTTGGGGTGAAGGAGCCCCTTAATTTTCTTATGGAAAAATCCTCAGATATCATTAAGAATGATTCGGGTTTCAGCGCCAACTTTGAAAAGTGTCAATTCTGAAAGGGGGATTCCATATGGCGACAATTCAGCCAAAAGGGGAGCAACTCCGACAGGCGATCAAGTGGATTTCTGCAGAACGGCAGGAAAATGAAAATAGGTCCATCCCGCGGCTTATTGAGGAGGCGGCATTAAGATTCAATCTATCCCCAAAGGATGAGGAGTTCTTGAGATCTTTTTACGAGAAAGAGGGTTAGTCATATCTTTGTGGAGAGAGGTGTGGGTCTAAATGCTGATCGTATCCTTTTCTTTCATTGCATTGAGAATGAGCCGGGAAAGACGCAGAAATGGCCACAAGACCAGAATCATACAGAGCATTCCGGTAAGGATGGGCATCCAGAATCCGTCCTGTTGCACGTGGCTTAGCCCGACCCAGATGGAGACAATTGCAGCAAAAATGATATAGGCAGCAAGGAAGGCAGAAAGGAGGAATAGGGACCAGAGGCCCAGGTTTTTCAACGGCAATGGCTCGTGAGAAATCATTTTGTCATACTTTGTAGCCTTTGTCGCACAAAGTTTACATGGTTTTTCACCTTATTGTCCACCCTTATTTTGTGTTCAATGACCTCCGAAGCATACAGGACCGTCGAATGATTTCGTTGAATGGATTTGCCTATGTCTTCAAGGGTTGCCTCCGTGTGATGGCGGCAGAGATAGACGTATATACTGCGAGGATAAGCGTGGATCTTTTTCCTCGATTTTGACCGGAGCATGAGCGGTTCAATCTTGAAATACCGACAGACAATCTTTTCAATCTCTTCCATTTTGGTCGATTCCTGTTCAGAGACATGGCATCTGAGCACCTCTTTGGCCAGGTCCAGATTTATCTTAGCGTTCATGAGTTCGGATTTGGCCTTAAGACACCTGAGGGCACTCTCCATCTGACGGATATCCCGGGTCAGGTGCTTCGCGAAGAGATGAAAGATTTCTTCAGATAGAGTCAGGTTTTGCTCAGCAGACTTTTTTTGGAGGATCTTGAGTGCGGTTTTGTAATCCGGTCTGTCAAGGGTGGTAATGACACCCGAGGTGAGACGAGATGATAGTTCCTTTGCGAGGTTTGGGATATCTTTGGGCAAGAGGGGACTGGTGAAAATGAGCTTTTTGTGTGCGTTTGCCAGAGCATCCAACGTATATCCGAGTTCAACCTGCGTTTTTCCTTTGCCGCCCAAGAAATGGACCTCTTCCAATAGAAGGACGTCACAGCTCCTCCGATATTTGTTCTTGAATTCATCAATTTGGCCATTCCTTAGGGCAAAGATCATCTGATTCACAAAATCTTCTGCCGTAATGTAGCATACCCTGACCGTCGGATCACGATTTAGGATGGCGTGTCCAATGGCCTGGGAGAGGTGGCTCTTGCCCAGCCCCGTGCTTGCCAACATAAAAAGAGGGTTGTAGGGCTGATTCGCCCCGAGGGCAAGGGCCTTTGAGGCAGAGAAGGCAAACTCATTGCACGCCCCCACAACAAAACGGTCAAAGGTGAATTCTTTATTGAGCCAACTCCTTCCCACCCTTCTCTTGGTGGGCATGTTGGGAAGGGTCAACTGTTTAGAGCCATTGCCGCTGTCAGAGAGAGGTCTCTTTTTAGGCGGAGCCTTGACCTTCAAATCGAGTTTGTAATGGCCATTTCCTATCTTATCAAGCTTCTCTTCTATGATGCCCCTATAGTTGTCCACAATCCAGTTGCGGGCAAACTTGTTGGGGCATCCGAGAACAAGGGTATCATCGTTGTTCTCTAAAAAAACCATGGAGCTTATCCATAGTTGGAAGCTTTTTTCCGGAATAGCAGGCCGGACCTGGTTTTTTACCTCTTCCCAAATGGCACTCATTGTGGACTCTCCAAGAAAAGGAAAGGTGGGAATGACTGTTTGTGTATTATTGAAAATATGCAGCAAGCGTTTTACCCGTCTCGCTCAGAGAGTGGGGCGGGAGGTAGCGAATGAATTGCAATTATTATCAAAGAAAATTGTTCGCGCTTCGCTTGGACGCCTCATCCTTCGGGTGGATCCCCGATTTTCTTATATTCGGAATTTCTATGAAATCGGGACTGTCCCTGCACTAAGCGTGGGGACCGAAGGAAGCTACAACCTAAGAATCGGCTACTATCTGAATATTGTGGAGGCTGTCAAAGCGGATGGGGAGCCGGAATAACTTAGCTTGCATCCAATTTTTGACATACCCTAACTCGCTGAAAAGACGATAATATTTTTTGCTGTGGGGGTAACATTCAGTTAAACATCAATAAATTGGAAACGCGGATTTGCCATTGAATTCAGAAACTTTCCCAATTTCTCCCGGTGGTGTATAAATATATTAACAATGAAGAATCTCCGATTTTCTGCGATCTGGTTTAATTTTTGTCGGTTTTCATTTTATTACGCTTCATTTTTTTGAACGCAATACGCTGTTAAGCATGGCCCGGACTTCAGGTAAGATTCTTGCATGAAATCGGAGAGTCTCGCAGTTCAAGGGCATTGTTATTTTGTCGTTGTTTTAGGTGACCCGTTGAGATATATAGGTAAAAATTTTTTTGGCAAAAAAATTTTTATTCTATCTGGAAAAATCAGAAAAATTTTTGAAATGGGAAGACTTCGCATAGCGTTACTTTCGGGTGGATGGTCCGGAGAGAGGGAGATATCCCTGAAAAGCGGAGAAGCCGTTTTTCGGGCCCTAGACAAGCAGAAATATCTTGTGTCCAAATATGACCCGCGTGATGACCTGATTGACTTGATACGGGACAGGGAAAACATAGACATCGCCTTCGTGTTGCTCCATGGAAAATTTGGTGAAGATGGTTGCATTCAGGGATTTCTGGACCTGCTGGGTATCCTCTTTGTCGGTTCAGGCGTTCTGCCCAGTGCCTTGGCACTAAACAAGAAGGTTGCCAAGCAATTGTATAGAAGCAACGGACTGAATGTTGTAGACGATGTCATCGTTAATAAACACCAGGAATACGCTGTTGATCAGATTATGGAAACAGTCGGGCCATCTACAGTTGTGAAGCCTGTGGCTGAAGGATCAAGTCTGGGCATGTCCATTTGCCATTCAAAAGAGGAGCTCTCAAAAGGACTCGAGTCTGCCTTCCAATTTGATCAAGAGGTTCTCGTGGAAAGGTATATCAAGGGTAGGGAG
>DAOVAK010000367.1 GCA_030671095.1 Deltaproteobacteria bacterium
CCGAAGGGATGCTAGTTTTTCCTTTCTGCCCTCTCAACAGAAAGGAAAAAGAAATAGAAGCTCTGCGTTCTCGGCGTCTCGAACGATCCCGACAAGCCGGGAGAGTGGGCGGTGAGCAAATAGATCCTAGAATAGCCAAAGAACAGCAACAAACCACTGACAACAATCAACGAACATTATCAAAATGTTAGATGAGGAAAACAAACCGAAAATCCTGGTCATCCACGGCCCTAACCTGAATATGCTGGGCCGGCGGGAGCAGTCTTTATATGGTGATGCGACCCTGGAAGAGATCGACGCCCAGATCAAGCAGACCGCAAAAGAATGCGGCATGATTGCCGAGACATTTCAGTCCAATCACGAAGGGGAGTTGGTCGAAAAGATCCACCAAGCCATTGACCGCTACAGCGCCCTGATCATAAACCCGGCCGCATACACCCATACCAGTATTGCCATAAGAGATGCCCTGTTGATCCTGGACATACCCATTATTGAGGTACACCTTTCCAATATTTACCGGCGGGAGCCATTCAGGCATAAGTCTTTCATTGCAGATATAGTAACTGCCCGGATAGCTGGACTGGGGAAAGAGGGCTACATGATGGCAGTGCGCGGGGTGGGGCAAATAATTGATAAACAATTGAGGAATTGAGGAATTGAGGGATTGAGGAATTGGGGAATTGAGGGATTGTGAATTACAAGAGATTTGAAGAGTTGCCATGCTGGAATAAGGCAAGAGAGCTCTGCCAAGCAGTTTATGAGATAATCAATCAAGGGAAATTTCGAAAGGATTTCAGCTTGAGGGATCAAATGTGGCGGTCTGCAGGATCTGTCATGGACAACATAACCGAAGGTTTTGACGCTGGACCACCTCGAGAGTTTATGCGGTTTTTGGGTTATTCTCAGAGATCATGCAGTGAAGTGCAATCCCAGTTATATCGTGCTTTGGATTGTGAAGCCTCCCCGCCCCGAAGGGCGGGGCTTGCGGGGAGCAGGCCGGTCAATATGTCACTGAAAGCGACTTTGAAAAGGTGTATGAGCTTGCTTCTGAATGTCGCAAACAGATCAAGGGGTTCAGAAAGTATTTGCGGGATTACGATTCTACCAAAACAGCGGATTGAGTAACTAATTCCTCAATCCCTAAATTCCTTAATTCCTCAATTCTAGAATGAACATCATTCTTATCGGGTACAGGGGCACCGGAAAGACTGCCGTGGGCGCTGCGCTTTCCAAAAAACTGGGCAGGTCATTTTACGATGCAGATACCTACATTGAAAAAGGAGCCGGAAGGTCCATAAGCGACATGGTGGCAGCCCATGACTGGGCCTTTTTTCGGGCAAGGGAAAAGGAGGCCATAGAAGAACTCTCAGCCCTTGAAGATTGCGTGATTGCTACAGGCGGTGGTGCAGTCATGGACAAAGACAATGTGACATTTCTTCGTAAGAATGGCTTTCTTGTACTACTTAAGGCCGAGATAAACACTATGATTCAAAGGATTGAGCAAGATGAGGTAAGCGCTGAGCAGCGACCAAAGTTATCGGACTCTGATATCTATGAGGAAACCGAGGGGTTGTTAGAACACAGAATGCCTGTTTACGAACAGGTAGCAGACTTTTCCGTGGATACGACGAGTTTAACCATCGACGAAGTGGTTGAGACGGTAGTACAGCATCTGCCCATGAAGTGAAATGAGGAAATTCTTATGGCGGGAAACACCTTTGGCAAGGCCTTTGTAGTCACAACCTGGGGCGAGTCCCACGGAAGGGCCCTGGGCGTTATCATTGATGGCTGTCCCCCCCGATTACCCCTGACTGAATCTGACATTCAGCACGAGTTGGACAGAAGGAAGTCCAGGGGTGGCCCCGCAAGTACGGCAAGGAGGGAGCCAGACAAGGTAGAAATCCTTTCCGGCATATTTGAACAAAGGACCACAGGGACTCCTATATGCATGCTTGTCCATAACAAGGATGTGGACAGCAAGGCATACAAGAAAATCAAGGATCTTTTTAGACCTGGCCACGGGGATCTTACTTATCAGAAAAAATATGGCATTCGCGACTACAGGGGCGGCGGCAGGGCCTCGGGAAGAGAAACAGTAGCAAGGGTTGCTGCTGCTGCTGTGGCAAGAAAAGTTCTGGACCAAGAGGGAATTGATGTAACAGGCTATACCTTGGAGCTTGCAGGCATCAGGGTTCAGCAGGTGGATCTGGACGCTGTTGAGAAAAACCCCTTTCTTGCTCCGGACCTGGACGCAGCAGGCCGCATGGAGGAAAAGGTAAAGCAGATCAAGGCCTCAGGAGATTCTGCAGGGGGAATTGTGGAGGTGTTGGTTAAAGGGTGTCCACCCGGGCTGGGCGAGCCTGTCTTTGACAAGCTGGATGCAGAGCTTGCAAAGGCGCTGATGAGCATAGGGGCTGTGAAGGCTGTTGAGATCGGAGTGGGCCTTGAGGCCGCTCGTTTGCTCGGCTCGCAGTGCAATGATGAAATCACACCCGATGGATTTGTCACCAACCGCTCCGGGGGCATTCTTGCAGGTATTTCCAACGGCGACGACATTGTTGTTCGAGCTGCCGTAAAGCCCATACCCTCTATTGAGATCGAACAAAAAACCATTGACATACATTCAAGGCCCACGACCATCTCTGTCAAAGGCCGGCACGACATTTCTGCCATTCCCAGGATTGTGCCTGTGTGCGAGGCCATGGTGAGGCTGGTGATCGCGGATCATTTGTTGAGGCAAAGGACCATAGGATGACAGTCTGCAATATCGCTATCATCGGAGCAACTGGCCGAATGGGCAAGCAGATATCAAAATAGCATCACAACTGCTTTGGAGTCTGCTGGCATCGCAGATACATGGCAGAAATCACCACCCACAAGGCATCTGAATGGCCACAAGATATGTACTTGGTTGGGTTGAGTTCCCCCTTCAAGAGGCTTGGAAGGAAAACAGATTCACGAACCTCAAACAGCTGGTATACCACACCTTGTCTCTATTAGATCTTTCTTCCTGCCTTCAGATACTCTAGTCCGGCATCTTCACACCATCTGACCCAGGTATCCTCATAACATGCACGCTTTTCAAGAAGTCTATTATATCTGAACCTCAAGTCATTGTTCCAGCCATCTGAGTGAAATCTCTCGTAGTTGAGGACCATGTCATTGTATCTTTCATGATCAGGTCGCGGATAATTCTCCGGATCAAGTGTATAGCTTTTCATCCCGCCATCGAGAACCTCAAGAAATCTGAACATATCTTCGATATCTCTTTCTATCTCTGCCGTTAATTCTTCTGTCTTCTTTTCTTCGACCAACGGATGCCCCCCTTCTTCTACCTCTAGGACTTGTGTGGTAGGTAGATCTTAGTCGTCTTCCGGTTCAACCCACACGATACGTGCTTTTTTTTGTCCTATCGGCATTCATGCTCAAAACCTGAAAGGCCGTAGGGCCTCCTCACTTTCGGGCTGTTGGGTTTACGGGGAGGGAGGCACCCACGACCTCACAGGTACTATTGGTATGGGAAGTTATGGGCTTGAAGGTGAGGGTAATAGAAAAAGGCCGGAGAGCCTGCATCGACATGTTACAATCCTTAGCTTCTACCATGAAGGCTTGGGAAAAGGTGGCTCCTAGCCTGGGTGTTGCTGGCAGCAGAAAGGGTGGATTCGGTCGCCGAGTAGAGCTCAGGCACATCGTTAAACTCACTTCGCCCCTGTCCCCAGAGGCCCTTAGCTAGAAGGGGTTATGTTGTCCTCCTTCATCATCGCTAATACAACCTCATCCGCCAGTCTGACACACTCCGTCTGACTTCACCGGTCAGGGTTTATACAGAAGGTCTCTGTCATTGAAGCTCCCTGCAGCAAGTCGCCGACGCGCCATAGCAGCTTTGGCGACGGAGCGCTGCAGGGAATCTTCGACCGTAAGGAAGTGTGCCATTTTTAGATGCGCTCGCTTTTGCGGTTCAAGGGCAATCCTGACCGTATACCAGACCTTCCCCAATTTACTCTGTGTATCCTTACTTGCATGCCGCCATCCGTACCCCGACGAGCCGTCTCGCT
>DAOVAK010000260.1 GCA_030671095.1 Deltaproteobacteria bacterium
GGGAAAATCTGAAAATTAAATCTGTCATGTGTGTTCCAATGAGAAGTCGTTCCAAACTCTGCGGTCTTTTATACGTGGAAGGTCTTCGAGAGCATCAGGCATTCCGAGAGGAAGATCTTTTACTGCTCAAAGGTCTCAGCGGCCTCCTCGCTCATGCCATAGAGGGCGCCCAGATTGATTCCCAGTGACGAGAATTGAGGGCGGAGCAGGATGAGATATTTCGTTCCTCAGTTCGAGACCTTATGCCCCTGCCCAGATCCTCCCTTTCTTCTTATCTATCACTACAGTAATTTTTTCAGCTTTATCAATCAAGGTTCCATCACTTGCCGTCTCGATTGAGTTCACCAAACTCATGTCCCGTTGGCGTTCAGGCACCTCCATGCCGGCAAAATAGTCCATTTGAATGTCTACCTCTGATTCACTAACCTGCCCCGTTAATGCTCCAAGCAGGAAAGGAGGATCCGATCTGTAATCAGAAAGATTCAATTTGGTTCGTTCAGCACTAATATCCTCATCGCATTTGGGACATGATTGGTTATAATCGAAGCTGACGTAACCACATTTTGGGCACTTCATTATTCCCTCCTTCTGTTTTTAAAACCAACTTCCTTGTGCATAGATTGCCATCTTTTGACACGTTGTGGTGCTTAATCCTAGCCTATGCTCATCTCGAGTAAAGCATCCCCCAGCATAGCCGGGGGCTTTGGCCCATGAGCCAACCCGAAAGGGTGGTGCCCCCATAGGGGACTTCTTACTAACAATAAAAAAGTACTAGGACATACCCTATGACAAAATCCCCCCGCCCGCCTCGCCTGAGCGAGCAGGCTCGCGATGGCGGGCAGGCCCTACCCCCCTTTATCAAAGGGGGGTACGGAATAGTCCTATTCCAAGAATGAAAGAGGTTCCCCCTTTACTAAAGGGGGATCGAGGGGGATTTAAGACAAATCGAGCCATTATTTTACTAGCAAAGCTTAACTATACCCTCGGTTAAGCCCAGGGGTTTTGAAACTACTAAATACAATGACAAAAGGCCTTCTACGTCAAGCAGAATCTTTTTTTAGAAAGACGCAAAATCAGGGCACAATGCATCTCGGGTAATCCAAACTTCACTTTATATCCGCATGGTAACTTTGGAGGGATTTGGCTCTTCCATGTCCTTCTCGGACCGCAGCTATGCCTTTGGCCGCAGCTATGGCTGCGGCCAGCGTCGTGATATAGGGCACCTTATACTTGATGGCAGCCTTCCTGATGTAAGAGTCGTCATGTTTGCTGAGCCTGCCGGTCGGCGTATTGACAACAAGGTGAATTTCTTCATTCTTAATGCTATCCACTATATTGGGGCGACCTTCGTGCATCTTTAAAATAAGCTCCGAATCAATACCATTTTCCGCTAGGAACTGGCGGGTCCCTCTGGTCGCCTTTATCTTAAATCCTAGTTTTTCAAACCGATTCGCCACATCAAGAACAGCCGGCCTATCCCTTTCTGAGACCGTCATGAGAACCGCCCCCTGCGAGGGAAGTATCTGTAGCGCGCCCTCCTGGGCCTTGTAAAAGGCGAGTCCAAAGGATTGGGCGAGCCCCAACACCTCGCCGGTTGAGCGCATTTCAGGGCCTAAAATTGGATCTACCTCCGGAAACATGTTGAATGGAAAAACCGCTTCCTTGACCCCGAAGTGGGGAATCGTCTTCGGTTTGATGTCAAGATCAGCCATCTTTTTCCCCAACATGAGCTGGGTGGCAATACGTGCCATGGAGATATTGCAGACCTTTGAGACAAGAGGAACGGTCCGCGATGCCCGTGGGTTGGCTTCCAGGATGTAGACCGTATCGTTTGCTATGGCATACTGGATGTTCATGAGACCAACCACATTCAGCTCGATGGCAATTTTCCTGGTATATTCATAGATCGTATCCAGGTGTTTCGCGGGGATACTGATAGGCGGTATGACACAAGCAGAGTCTCCGGAATGAACACCAGCCAGCTCTATGTGTTCCATGACGGCAGGGACAAAGGCATCGTTACCGTCGGCAATAGCGTCAGCTTCGGCCTCAATGGCGTTCTCAAGAAATTTGTCGATAAGAATGGGGCGGTCAGGGGATACGTCTACTGCGGCCGCCATATAGTATTTGAGCATACTTTCGTCGTGAATCACTTCCATTGCACGGCCCCCCAAAACGTAAGATGGCCTTACCATCAGGGGATAGCCTATCCTCTGGGCCACCTCGAATGCCTCTTCCAGGGTGCTGGCCATGCCCGAATCCGGCTGAGGGATTCCCAGTTCACGCATCATGTGGCGGAATCGGTCCCGATCTTCGGCCAAGTCGATGGTGTCGGGGGATGTGCCAATAATATTCACCCCTGCCTCGGCCAACTCACTTGCAATATTCAGCGGCGTCTGACCCCCGAACTGTACGATGACCCCTTCTGGCTTCTCCTTCTCGTAAATACTCAGCACATCCTCCACTGTAAGGGGCTCAAAATATAGCTTGTCCGAGGTATCATAATCTGTGGATACGGTTTCCGGATTACAGTTGACCATTATTGACTCGAATTCTTCGTCCCTAAGAGCAAATGCCGCGTGAACACAACAGTAGTCAAATTCGATCCCCTGGCCGATGCGATTGGGACCTCCGCCCAGGACCATCATCTTGCGCCTCTCACTGGACTCCACTTTGTCTGGAGCATTGTAGGTGGAAAAATAATAGGCTGCGTCTTCCACCCCGCTCACGGGGACCGGTTCCCACGCCTCTACAACACCCAAGGACGACCGTGATGCCCTGACATCCTTTTCCGGGATTTGCAAAAGTTGGGAAAGGTATCGATCAGAGAAGCCGTCTTTCTTCGCCTCCTCCAGCAGAGGATCCGGCAGGCCCTTGCCTCTAAATTGAAGGATCTTCTCCTCTAATTCTACAAGTTCGTTCATCTGTTCAATAAACCATGGCTTGATATGGGTCTTTTCATGCAAGGCGTTGATTTCAGCGCCTTTGCGCAGGGCCTCGTACATGATAAACTGCCTCTCGCTTGAGGGTTCTGCCAGAAGATCAAAAAGCGCCTCAAGGGGTTTTTCATGAAAGTCTTTGGCAAAACCGAGCCCGTAGCGCCCATTTTCCAAGGAACGAATAGACTTCTGAAAGGCCTCCTTATAGGTCTTCCCGATGCTCATAACTTCGCCTACGGCCCGCATTTGAGTCCCTAATTTGTCTTCAGCACCCGCAAATTTTTCAAATCCCCAGCGGGCGAACTTGACCACCACATAATCGCCCCACGGCGTATACTTGTCCAGAGTGCCTTCCCTCCAGTATGGGATCTCGTCCAATGTCAGTCCTCCGGCCAACAGGGATGAAATGAGGGCAATAGGGAATCCGGTGGCCTTGGAAGCAAGGGCAGATGACCTGGAGGTTCTCGGATTGATCTCGATCACGACTACACGGCCGGTCTCAGGATCATGGGCGAACTGGATATTGGTGCCCCCTATGACCTGGATAGCCTCCACAATGTCATACGAGTGTTTCTGAAGCCGATCTTGAAGCGCCTTATCTATTGTGAGCATGGGTGCCGTGCAATAGGAGTCACCCGTGTGTACGCCCATCGCATCCACATTTTCGATAAAGCATACGGTTATCATCTGGTTCTTTGCATCTCGAACCACTTCTAATTCCAATTCCTCCCATCCCAACACGGATTCCTCAATTAAAATCTGACCCACAAGGCTGGCCGAGAGGCCCCTGCTGGCTACTGTTCGCAGTTCCTCCACATTGTAGACGTGACCCCCCCCAGTACCCCCCATCGTGTAGGCAGGCCGGATGACAACAGGGTAGCCAATCTCCTCAGCGATTTTCTCCGCCTCTTCGACGCTAAAGGCCGGATCACTTTTGGGCATTTCAAGGCCCAGTTTTGCCATCGTGGCTTTAAAGACGATTCGATCTTCTCCCCGCTCGATAGCATCCACCTGGACACCAATGACCTGGACACCATTTTCTTTGAGCACTCCCGTGCGGTACAGTTCCGAAGTGAGGTTCAGGCCGTTCTGTCCCCCAAGATTTGGAAGTACGGCATCAGGCCGTTCATTTTCAATAATCTCCCTCATGGCTTGCAGATTGAGGGGCTCAATGTAGGTGACATCGGCCGTCCCCGGATCAGTCATAATCGTAGCAGGGTTGGAATTGACCAGAACGATCTCGTAACCAAGGCTCCTGAGCGCCTTGCATGCTTGGGTTCCGGAATAATCGAACTCACAGGCCTGGCCAATGACAATGGGGCCCGAACCGATAATCATGATTTTGTGGATATCGTCTCGTTTAGGCATAGATGACTCCTCATTCTGTTCCGTTATACGACTTGGTTTTAGACTGACCAGGATCCTGATTTCAGTGAGGCTATGATCCTGCGTGGAGAGTTACTCTATCCGCCACATGGGTCTTGTGGAGGGATTTTAAGCAATATCCGAGAGTTTTAAAAGGATTGAAATGCTCATCAGTGTTACTAAAATATCCTAGCTGTTTTTAGCAGCGGTAATATAGAAACGTCATTGCCTTATGTCAAGAAAACACGCCATCCGGGTAGTTTTAATTGAGCAAATCCGATGGTGCATCTCCCGAAATCAGCACGGAAAACCAATCCGATTTTCTTGGAGACCTCATAAGCTATCGATTATCGGCATGAATTTGGCGTGTCTTGTATGGATTAAGAGGTTGGCCAGTTTTTTCTATGGCCTATGGGGATTGGGGGTTGGCCCTATCTACGACCTCGATCTTCGTCTTCTTATCGAAAGGACTTTTTTTGTCCTGATTCCGATGACACTCTGGCTGGGATAAAACCCGCCCGGCACATTCACGCAAGGGTAGACGAGGGATGCCTTTCCAAGGAGCGTTCCAGGGCTGGTTACTGAATTGCATCCCGTTTCTACATGGTCTCCAAGTATTGCTCCGAGTTTCTTCAAGCCTGTGTTGTACGTCCGGCCCTCGACTTTGAGTTTCATTTCAACATTGACGATTTTTAGATTGGCGAGTTTTGTTCCGGCACCCAGGTTCACATCATTGCCCAAG
>DAOVAK010000635.1 GCA_030671095.1 Deltaproteobacteria bacterium
TATCAGGTTGATTACTTCAACCTCGATGTCATCATTTCCGTTGGCTACCGGGTGAAATCCCACCGTGGCACACAGTTTCGCATTTGGGCCACCCAGCGGCTGCGCGAATACATCATCAAAGGCTTTGCCATGGACGATGACCGCCTGAAACAAAACGGCGGCGGCAACTATTTCGACGAACTACTGGCCCGCATTCGGGACATACGCTCCTCGGAAAAAGTCTTTTGGCGCAAAGTACTTGACATCTACGCCACCAGTATTGACTACGACCCCAAAGCTGAGACCTCCCAGTTCATTTTCGCCACAGTGCAGAACAAAATGCACTGGGCTGCGCACGACCAGACTGCGGCTGAGATTGTCTACCAACGCGCAGACTCGACCAGAGAGAACATGGGCCTCACCAACTGGACAGGCAACACGATCAGCAAAAGCGAAGCAGGTATTGCCAAGAACTACCTGAACTCCGAAGAGCTCGACATACTCAACCGAATTGTCACGGCATATCTGGAATTTGCTGAAATCCAGGCTCTGGAACGTAAGCCAATGTATATGAGTGACTGGAGCGCCAAGCTTGAAGATTTCCTGAAATTAAGTGGTCGTGAGCTACTTACCCATGCGGGAAAGATCTCACACGAGCAGGCACTCACCAAAGCACAGCTCGAATACGAAAAACACCGCACCATGCAGATCAACCTTCCTTCGCCAGTAGAAGAGGATTTCGAAAAGGCCATCAAAAAGCTCCCGAAACCGGCACCAAAGAAAAAGGGATAACCATGACCCGGAACAAAACACCCCCACACATCAAACTCGACGAACGCAACCATGTCGAAAACCCCCTGTATTCTCTCCTAAACAGGCCAGAACCGGCCGTACAAGGTTCCGAGGTCCGTCACGGCCAGGAAGAAGGATTACCGCCACTACATCCGCCGCTACTCCAGCACTGTTGAAGCAAGAGCTGACGATGAGCGGGAGTTGATCAGCCTCACGGCCAGGGTTCCCTTTGACGACCGCTTCAATCAGACCGCCGGGACTAATGACCTGTCGTTGCGATTGATGGAGGAATTCCTGCGCGAGGTGGGCAGCGATCTTGCGGATGAGTCGCGGGAGCTTTCAGCCGAAGCCCTGGGACGGCAAATGAATGTGGTGGGTGGTCCCGCTGAAGCGGCTTTGCCGAAAAACGTCGGTTTGCTCTTTTTCAATGATCATCCGGAGCGATTCTTCCCGGCGACACAAATTGATGTGGTCTGGTTTCCGGAAGGGGCGGGTGGGGATCGCTTTGACGAGAAGACCTTTACAGGCCCTCTTGCCCGTATCACTCGTGACGCGCTGAGCCATATCCAGGCCAACTATCTCAAGCAAACGGTCGTCAAACACCCCGACCGGGCCGAAGCCGAGCGTTTCTGGAATTATCCATATGCCGCCATCGAAGAGGCGGTGGTCAATGCCGTTTACCACCGTTCCTACGACATTCGTGAGCCGATATAAGTGCGAATCACACCTGAGGATCTAGTGGTTCTGAGTTTTCCCGGCCCGGACCGTTCCATCCGGATGGCGGATCTGCGGAAAGGAAAAGCGGTCAGCCGCCGATATCGTAATCGACGAATCGGCGAGTTCCTCAAAGAGCTGGATCTCACCGAGGGCCGTTCGACCGGGATCTCGAAAATTCTGAAGGTGATGAAAGGCAACCATTCTCCTGTACCCGAGTTTGAAACGGACGACGACAGAACGTACTTCCTGATCCGGCTGCCCGTACACCCCGGGACCGTATCGGTGGAAAGCGCCCAAGTGGGCACAACAGAGACCGCGCCGGAGAAAACGCTGGAGAAAACGCTGGAGAAAACGCCGGAGAAAACGCCGGAGAAAACGCCGGATCGGATTATTGCCTTGCTCAGGGAAGACGGCAGTCTTTCGATCGCAAAGCTGGCAAAGCAAATCGGAAAATCCACCAGCGCCATCGAGCGCGCCCTTCGAAAATTGCGGGAAACGGGGGACATTGAACGTGTCGGCCCTGACAAAGGCGGCTATTGGGTCGTAAGGGAGGGCAAACCATGACTGCCTCTTTACACCCCCCTTACCGCATCACCGCCTTGCTGAAAGAAATGGAGGCTACTAGTGCATGAGACCGGATAACACACCTCAGCACCTTCAAAAGAGGCAACAATATGATTTCAAACTTCTCACTTCCAGATGGCAAAAGGGGGGTAGAATATGAAAGAAAACTCGCTTGCTGTATTTGAAGATTACAAAATCCGCAGAGTATATGATGAGGAATCTGAAACATGGTATTTCTCTGTAGTGGACATAATTCAGGTGTTGATCCAGCAGCCTGATTATCAGGCAGCAAGAAACTATTGGAAGGTTTTGAAAAACCGCCTGAATAAAGAGGGAAGTGAGTCGGTTACAAAATGTAACCAACTGAAAATGGAAGCTGCCGACGGGAAGCAATACCTTACAGACGTTGCTGATCCTGAAAAGCTTTTGGAGGGGGGTATTTCTTGGTATATAGGTTTGATCAGTTCCTTTTTAC
>DAOVAK010000317.1 GCA_030671095.1 Deltaproteobacteria bacterium
GGGCTTTTTTTCTTGAATGTTTCAGTAGTTATCCATTAAGATACCCACCAGATTCTTATCGATTTCATAATATCTCAGCACCTATACTGTGATCATTACCACTGAAGATGGAAAATCCTTTGACACGGAGACTGATCTAACTGCTCCGGAGCGTCACATCCTCCAGAAGTTATTCCTGTGGGAGTCCATGGCTTCCACCCTTGATCAATTTAGAGAAAAGAAAGACCAAGCCCTATTCAAAGGATGGAACAATTCGGGCCCTATCCAAGAAAGCCCTGCCTTGAAGCGTATTATCAGGGATCTGGAACGAAAGGTCTCTGTTCGGTTGAAAGGTAAGTAAGAAACATACCTTGAGATGACGAAGATGAAGAAGGCCCCCCTCATGTCCGAATCTGAAAGAATGAGCCAATCCATTCAGATCATGCGCGGCAAACAGGCCGAAGTCCCGCTGAATGTGGCCATTGTGGGCGGAGGAAAGGCCTGCCACAACCTCCTCAGGGTCCTGGATGAAGAACGACTCTCAAGGCTCAGGATGAGGATGCTGGGGGTCTCGGATAGGAACCCTGAGGCGCCTGGGGTTCGTTATGCAGAGGAACTGGGCCTCTTTACAACCACCACCCTTCAAGAACTCTACACCCTTGAAGAACTAAATCTCATCATAGAGCTCACCGGATCAAAAAGAGTCAGAGATGAAATACTGGAGACAAAACCCTCAGGTGTTTCGTTTATAGACCACAGGGCTGCAAGGCTGCTTTGGGATCTTATCCAGATGGAAATGGATAAGACCGAATTGGAAAGAGACCGACAAGCATACCAAGATAAAGAAAAAAAACATATGCAGCTTATATTGGATTCCATGCCCTACAGAGTCATGGTGGTCAATATGGATATGAGCGTGGACACGGTGAACCGGACTTTCTTGAGGGAATTCAATTTAACGCGGCAACAGGTCATAGGACGGCCTTGTTTTACGGCGAGATATGGATTGGATAGGCCATGCGATGAAGTGGGCAGGGACTGTTTCATTAAAAGTCACCTGGATGAGATCAAAGAGAAAAAACTCGTCAGCACATATGTTGAACATGTGGATGAAAAGGGTGAGACACATTTTGATGTGATCACGGTGGCACCCATTTACGATGAACAGGATGAGGTCGTGCAGATTCTGGAGGCCTCAAGGGATGTGACCGAAAGGATCAAACTGGAGCGAGAGGTGGAAAAATCCAGTACCTTCTTTCAGAACGTGATCCAGAGCACTGTGGACGGCATCGTGGTCGTGGACACCAAGGGAAATGTGCTCATTTTCAATGAGGGGATGGAAAGGCTGGCCGGATATTCTGCCGATGAGATTATGAATAGAGGTCACCTGAGCAGCTTCTATGACATCGATGTGGCCAAGGAGAATATGCGGAAAATGCGCAGTGACCAGCACGGCCCTGTGGGAAAATTGAACCCCACAAGTATGACCGTCACCACAAAGGATGGTGAAGAGATACCGGTCACCTTGTCTGCCTCCATCATCACCATTGACGGAAAGGAAATCGGCAGCGTGGGCGTCTTCACAGACATGAGGGAAGTACTCCGAATGCGCAAGGACCTGGAAGAGGCCCATTTGCAACTGGTGGAATCGGAAAGAATTGCCTCCATAGGCAAAATGGCCGCCGGTGTGGCCCATGAAATAAATAACCCCCTCTCAGGTGTTTTGATTTACGCAGAACTACTCAGGGAAAGCTTGAAAAAGGATCCCCAGCATTCAAAGGATATAACCGAGATCATCGATCAGACCCTGAGATGCAAAAATATCGTATCCGACTTGCTGGAATTTAGCCGTCAAGCTGTGGGCAAGATATCCTCTTTCAGTCTGAAAGAATTGATTGACAAGACCTTAAGTCTGATGGTCAATCAGGCCTTTTTTTATGATATATCTGTCACCACGGATATTGATCCTGGCATACCTGGAGTGGTAGGTGATATGGGACAGCTTCAACAGGTTTTCACCAACCTCTTCATCAACGCCGCAGATGCCATGGACGGCAAAGGGGAATTAGACATCAAGGCTCGATTTGATGCCGACAGAAATCAGTTTGTTATCAGGGTTTCTGATACCGGGCCCGGAATACCAGAGGCCCTGTTGGAGAAGATTTTTGAGATCTTCTTTACAACCAAGCCCCCTGGAAGAGGCACGGGGCTTGGCCTGACCATCACGAAAAATATTATGAAGCTGCATGGCGGCGACGTTAAAATCGAATCTCCTCCGGGTGGAGGGACCACCTTTATTCTCGAGCTCCCTTTGGGATATGTGGAACAACCTGTGGAAGAACCCCTCTTTGTGGGATTGGATGAATGACAGAGAAGAAAACAAAGATTCTGGTCGTGGATGATGAAAAGGTGGTCAGGGATGGGTGCCATCGCGTTCTGACGAGCAGAGGGTACGAAGTGCTGACCGCCGAAAACGGGCAAATGGCCATGGATCTGCTTGGCAAGGATGCTGTGGATATTATACTTCTCGACCTGAAAATGCCTGTCATGAGCGGAGAGGAAGTCCTTGAGAAGACCCGTGCCCAATATCCGGAGATCCCCGTAATCATTATAACGGGTCATGGAACCGTTGACACGGCCGTAGAGTGCATGAAACAGGGGGCCTATGATTTCATCACGAAACCTTTTCAAATTGATCAGTTCCTTCTAACCATCAACAGAGCCGCTGAAAAGCGAACACTGGAAGAGAAGGCCCGCTTGTACGAAGAAGAGAAGCTGCGGAATCTCTATGATCTCAATATGGAAAAGAGCCGGCTACGGACCATTATTAACTGTATGGCCAATGGGGTTATGGTGACCAACCGCAATCTGGAGGTGGTCCTCTACAACCCTGCCCTGATGACACTGCTTGAGATATCTGAGGAGGTAGAGAATCCCATATCCGTTGACCAAATCATCAATGATGATTCCCTTATAGCCACCCTGAAGCAGATTCAAGCGGGTGAATCCTCAAAAAACGAGTTCATATCCCAAGAGATAGAGGCAGGGAAGAAGGTGCTCAGGGCCATTTCCGCGCCAGCCCTAGGGCCGGATGATGGCGTGGTGGGGACGGTTACTGTGCTCCAGGACATCAGCGCGTTCAAACAGCTTGATGAAATGAAATCAGACTTTGTGAATATGGTGGCCCACGAACTCCGAAGCCCTCTTGTCTCCATAAGGCAACAGGAAAACGTCCTCTTGGAGGGACTGGCCGGACCCCTCCAGGAAAAACAGCAGGAATTCGTGAAGAAAGGAGTAAAGAAGATAGACCAACTCCTTGAGCTAATCAACGATCTCCTCGATATAGCCAAAATTGAGGCGGGCAAACACATTCAACGCCAAGTACCGACTGATATCGAACAGGTGATAAAGGATACCCTTTCCTTAATGGAGCCGAGGGCCCAAGAACAGGGTGTCGCCCTTGCCTGTTCGTGTCAGAATATGAGGCCAGTGCATGCTGATCCCAAGAGCATCGAAGAGATCTTCAACAACCTCATCACAAACGCCATTAACTATTCACCTGATGGTGGCCAAGTGACCGTAACGGCCGAGGGTCTTGGGGAATACATGGAGATCAGGGTAAGTGACACAGGGGTGGGCATCGATCCGGAGGAACTCCCCAAGATCTTTGACAAATTTTACCGGGTGAAGCATGCCAAGACGCGACAGGTTATGGGAACAGGGTTGGGCCTTGCCATCGTAAAAGGTGTTGTGGAGAGTCATAATGGCACCATTGATGTGGAAAGCGTTCCAAATAAGGGAACCACATTCAGAATCTTGCTGCCGGTTATCAAAGAAGATGGGAAAAATCCTTGAAGATATGGATGCCTTTGTTATATATGAGCCCCCATATCTCTTTCTAGCCCTCCGCTAACAGGACCCACCAACGGAGGGACAAATAGAACATATCCTGTACTTGGAAGGCATGGGCCGCGCTCAATGCCCATGCAAATCCATTTATAGTGCCCTCCCCTTCAGAGGGAAGCTTGTTTTAAGAGTTGATGGTTATTTCAATTTCCTTCGGGCAACCCAAATTCACCGTCAAATTTGGGTATAAAGACTGAAATTAGTAGGTTATGTAGCATTCCTGATCACCAGCAAGGTATTAGATGTAAGTCGAAGATCCCGCTAAAAGCGGGGGCGCCGAGGAGCGATGACTGAGGCGTATGTAGTAATACGCCGCAAGCCTTTCGAGAGCCTCAAGATCGAACGAGAGGAGCGATCGCTTGCCCGCCTCTGGCGGGAAGGCAATCCGCCGGAGGCGGACGAGCACCGTCCTTCGACTTTGCTCAGGACCGTGAGCCTGTCGAACGGCCTGTCGAACGGCAGATGATGCCTTGATGGTGGATCAGGGGGGAACATAAAATATTGCCAAATAGCTGCATTTGAAGTATTAGCTTGAACCACTTGCTTTT
>DAOVAK010000730.1 GCA_030671095.1 Deltaproteobacteria bacterium
GGAGGTGTTCGGGTAGCCACGGGAATTAAGAGATCAACTTTGATAACCTCGTAAAAAGTCAAAAATGGGACGGCAAAGTAAAAAGTTCCAAATGCAAGACTTGCGAATCTTGAGGAATGAGGCGTACTTACAGTACGTCGCAATGATTTACCCTGTTAAATATTTTCTTTGTTTGATGTTACTGTTTTCAATCAGCTTCTATATCCCATATCTCTTGGTATGGCTGCCTTCAATTTAACAGGGCAGGGGATGAAGTGTAACGCAGCCCTTCGGCTTTGCTCAGGGCCGTGAGCATGTCGAACGGCAGTTGGACTTTTTACGAAGCCGTAAACTTTTATTGCAGTACTCATTTCTTTCCTGACATTTATCCAGTTTGACCTTACCTTTGGGTCTAAGGGGTTTGAAGTTAGAAACTGTAAGGTTGGTAGCAACGTGTTTGTGCCTGCGGACAAGACTATATCAGGAGGACTTCTTGCGGCCGGGGCCAACGTGGAGGTATTGGGGAATGCCAAGGGGAAACTCATGGCCTTTGGCGGCAATGTGGTTCTTGCGAGCAATTTTCAGGGGGAGCTAACTTTTTCGGGTGCCAACGTTGTCCTCTCGGGGAAATACCACAAGAAGGTCAAGGGTGTAGCTGCTAACGTGACCCTGTCAGGGGCCTTCGATGACAACGTGGAAGTGGCAGGGGCCAAGATGACGCTAACACCTACCGCCGTAATAAAGGGGGATCTCGTGTATTCGACTGTAGTTCTGGACCGATATATCAGTCGCATCTAGATCGGGGTTTGGATAGGGAGGAAATTCCTTGGTTACATCAAAAGGCCCCTTGCCACTGCATTCTTCTGGCCCCTCGTTGTGGGAACCATTGTCATCGCCCTGCTCAGCCTCATCCCCTTTATAGGGTGGCTCTTCAAGCTATTTTGCCTCCTGATCAGTGAGGGAGCAATGTCGGTGGTTATCTGGAGATCCAGGCCAGGTGAGATCCAGCCGACAGGATCTACTGATAAATCGCCATTGTAAAGGGGCTATCAACAAGTGATATGTCGTCCTTCTCAAAATCCACCGTCTAATTTAGGTATTAAAACTGAAATCAGCAGGTTATGGAGTATTCCTGATCACCAGCAAGGAATTAGATGCAAGGCGCCGAGGAGCGACGACTGAGGCGTATGGAGCAATACGCCGCAAGGAGGAGCGATCGAAGGCAACGCCGCAGATGATGCCTTGATGGTGGATCAGGGCTTCTCTCATTTCTTGAAAGACGACCACTTTATTTCTTATACTCTCAGAATCTGGGTCGAGTTCTTATTAAGAGGTTAGGAAGCAGCCCATGACTTTAAAAAACCATTCAGACCGGCAAGAACGGGTGGTTACCACCTGTTGTTCTCACAACTGTGGGGGCCGCTGTGTCCTGCGGGTTCACGTTTCGGAAGGAAGGATCAACCGAATCCGCACGGATAACCGGCGCGGCCCGGGCTTGAAGGCCTGCTCCCGGGGGCTTGCCCAGAAAGAGGTCGTACGCGCTCCTGGCCGCCTCACCCAGCCTTTGAAAAGGGTCGGGGAGCGAGGCAGCGGCAAGTTTGAGCCCGTCTCGTGGGAAGCGGCTCTGGAAACCATTTCCCGGGAGCTTAGGAAAATTAAGGAACAGTATGGGGCTCATTCCATTTTCCTGATGAACCACTACGGGTGCGAGAGCCCTCTGCACGGGACGCTCAATCCTCCACGACGCTTCTTCTCACTGTTAGGAGGATATACCACCTATTGGGGTAACACCTCCTTGGAAGCTGCCCATCTCGCTTCCCTCGCGGCCTTTGGAACGACCTTTACCGGAAACAGCCGTGACAACTTGCTCCATTCCCGATTGATCATCATGTGGGGTTGGAACCCCACGGTTACCCGGTTTGGCCCTGACACCGTTTCCTACCTGGCATTGGCCAAGAAAGCCGGGGCAAAGATCATCTGTGTCGATCCCCGGTACAGCCCTTCGGCCAAGGCCCTGGCAGAACAATGGGTCGCGATCAGGCCAGGCACGGACACAGCCCTGCTTATTGCGATGGCCTACGTTATGATCGTCGAAG
>DAOVAK010000592.1 GCA_030671095.1 Deltaproteobacteria bacterium
TGTGCGAAAACGAGTGGTCACACCGATTCTCCCCAACTCCTGGGCGAGATAGGAAGTGTTGGTGTCCATGATCTGGCCAAGTAGGAGTTCACTGCCTATCGTCACAATTTCGCAGGTGGGGGTATTGGGGGTCGCATTCATATCTTGCACTTCTAAGACAATCGTTATCAGCTAAGACTCGGAGAAATATCAGAGCAGCTTATCAGATTCTTCAAATGCAGTCACTGTCAAAGGAAAACCGGACAAGACTTTTCCCTTTACAGGGCGTTCAACTTAACCTAATATACTGTATATTCGAAAGAAATTCGCCATCTGAAAAGAATGGCTGTTTTTTATGTTGGTTTTGGTCTCACAAAAGAATGTGCTCATGCAGGGCAGAAAAGCATTACTTACTTTTCTGTTTCTCCTGATCCTTTCTCATATCGCCCCTCAAAACACATGCCTGGCAGAGACAGCCGTGATAAGCGTCAATTTTAGAGATGCTTCTGAAGTACTTCCCATGGTGGAGACGCTGCTTTCACCACAGGGCAGGGCTAGCGCTGATGTGCGTACAAATTCCATTGTTGTATCGGACGATAGTGTTTCGGTGAAGAAGATTCGTGATTTCTTGGCCCATATCGACAAACCGGTAGAGCAGGTCACCATTCGATTCAGGTTTCAGCAGGCAGGTGGTTCAAGAAATAGGGATATCTCTGCTTCTGGCAAGGTTTCAGGGGATAATTGGTCCGTCTCGGTAGGAAGGGGTAGCAAAAAGGAAGGCGTGCACGTCCGCGCACAGGATAGGAGAGGGAGTGTGGCACAGGGCTCCGAATCATTTGTGCGTGTCCTTTCAGGAGATGCAGCCTACATCCGGGTGGGAACAGAGATTCCCTACACAGAAAGATGGGGGTATTTGTGCCGGCGATACGCAAGTTCTAATAAGAAAGTAGACTTTCAGACTATAGAAACAGGCATGGAGGTGAGGCCTGTTGTTACGAAAGAGCGTGTGCACATAGAGATCATCCCAAGGGTTTCCTATAGGGAGCCAGGAGAAAAAGGAGTCATCCGTTTCTCAGAGGCCTCAACCAGAGTATCCATTTCAAAAGGACAGTGGATAACCATAGGTGGTCATGGGCAAAGAAGCAATGAGGTCATCCGGGAAATCCTCTCAAGGAGGAGTGCTGAAGATCAGACCACCATGTCCCTCTCATTGATGGTAGAACCCTAAAGGTTTCACCGCTTGACTCTCCGGAAATCCCTATCGAAAAAAAAGACAGTCTCAAAAAACCCTAACTGGTTATTCACGACTAAATTGCTTAATTCGGGATACGAATCTGAGGCGTTCATCGCGATGTCATGTTATTTAAGTCGTTCACTTTAACAATTATTGAATACAAACCTTTGTTTGTTTAGGGTGATGTGAATTGGACAGATTAAATGACGCGAGAAGAAAAGTTTTAGTGGCAGCATGGGTTACTGTTCTTCTGGGTTGCTTACCTCTGGTCCTTTCAACCTGTAGTGTTGTTAAGGGGACCTACAGAGTGGGGAAAGGGACTTACAGGGTGGGCAAAGGGACGTTAACCACCACCTACAAAGTGACCAAGGGGGCCACCAAACTGACCATCGGAACTGGGAAGGTGGTCTATAAGCTGGGAGGCTTCACGTTCAAAGTGGTCAAGGCCCCTTTCGACTGGCCGCTTATGCGTGAAGAAATCGAAACCATTGATGACCTGCCTCCCAAAGAGGCCATCAAGAAGGGTCGCGTCAAGAAATCACCATACGTTGTCCACGGCAAAAGGTATGTTCCCATGTCCGTGGAAAAGGCTAAGAACTACCGCGAAGAGGGCCTTGCCTCCTGGTATGGCTATGAGACCCGCCGAAAAAAGGGCGGGCACATGACGGCAAATGGTGAGGCCTTTAATCCCAATGGCCTAAACGCCGCTCATAAACACCTACCTCTGCCGACCCATGTACGCGTCACAAACCTTGAAAATCGTCGATCCATAATCGTCCGGGTCAATGATCGTGGCCCCTTTGTGAAGGGTCGAATTATTGATCTGAGTGCAGGTGCTGCACGGAAGCTTGGGTTTTACAAAAAGGGAACCGCACGCGTTCGCGTGGAGACGGTTGAGGCCAAGGGATAGATTACAGGAAAGGGGATAACCGTGAAGAGAGTCAATCCAGCCTATCTTGAGGCCATTGCCAAGAAGGTGAGTGGAAGTCCCTTTTTCACCCTAATTTCTATGCATATTACGAACTTGGATTGGGGTGAATCCCGACTGGAGATGGTTGTTGAGGAAAAACATCTTCAGCCTTTCGGCATGGTACATGGAGGGGTTTTTGCGTCCGTAGTGGATGCGGCCGCATTCTGGGCCGTATATCCCCAGATTGATGACGACTTTGGAATAACGACGGTAGAGTTGAAACTCAACTACTTGGCTCCGACTTCATCGGGCTCCCTCATTGCGAAAGGCAAAAGTATCAAGGTGGGCAAAAGCATCTGTTTGGCCGAAGCGTATGTTGAAGATGAGACAGGGAAGTTGCTCGCCCACGGCACGGAGACCATGATGGTATTGCAGGATTTGGAGATCCAAGGGCATGAGGAATTACCACCGAAGTTCTTGTAAGACAACACGCCATTACACGACTACATTGTAATCAAAACCAATCTGTTTCCCAAAGACGTCTTTTAGCATCCAGACAAAGAGGGGTGAGGGCGACAAACGTGGCAGATGGAAACAG
>DAOVAK010000161.1 GCA_030671095.1 Deltaproteobacteria bacterium
CGGGTCTTTAGGGAAACCAGCAAATGTCATATATAGGCAAGCTCCTTCTGGATAGAAGTGCGAAAAATGCCCCGAGACCATTACTGCACCACGCACTGCGTTCATTGAGGCGATCATATCTTCATAGAGATTTGCGGCGTCCTTGAATAGAGAAACAACCTCAATTGTGTCTACAACTGCTCCCTGTTGCATTACGACAGGACCTAAACCTATATCGAAACGTTTCTCGAGCCATATATTCACAGGATTCTCTCCTCCAGGCTCCCCTCCATTTTCCTCGGCAATTCTTTTAATTACGTTGCTTTCAAGCGCCACGAAATCTGGCTCGCCTTCGGACATGAAGATAACCGTTACTCTATTTCCTATTTCCTCGAAATACCTTTCACTTTCAGCTTCATCAAATATTCTTACCACTGCGGGCTTCGCATCACCTCTCAGAATCCTCCGCACCACGTCCAATGCTACTCCAATAGACCGGAAAACAAACGATTGTTTTACCGTTCCTTCTGGCAAAGGATGCACTGATAACACAGCCTTGGTCACAATGCCCAGAGTTCCTTCACCGCCCAAGAATAGGTCTTTCAGCGAAGGTCCCACGGAGCGCCTTGGAACCGCTCTAATATCAAGGGGACTCCCATCGGGCAGCACTACCTCCATTCCCAAAACCATGTCCTCGATTTTTCCATATTTCGTGGAGAACTGACCGGCAGCTCGTGTTGAAATCCATCCCCCAAGGGTGGAACAGTGGAGAGACTGGGGGATATTCCTCAGCGAATAGCCCCTGTGATTCAGCTCCCGCTCGAGATTTGCGCCGATAATTCCTGCTTCAAACTCAGCGACGAGTGACGTTTCATCCAGGAGAATGAACCTGTTCATTCTCTGGAGGTTCAAGATAGCGCCACCATTTGTGGGAATAGCGCCGCCGAGCACACCTGAACCACCACCAAATGGCGTAATGTGCACCTTGTATTCATTAGCATATCTCAGGATGCCCTGTATTTCCTCACGATTCTTGGGAGAGATGACAACGCATGGCAGCGATGGTAAATTGCCATACTGAGAAAGGAACACCCCGTACAGCCAGTAGTCAAGACTGTAGGAAATGAGGTCGCATTCCCTTTCCGAGACATTCTCCTCTCCAACAATATGTTTCACTTTCTCGATAAACTCGGAAGGCGCCGCCTCTTTTTGAGACAGATAGGTTTTTATGTTCATTGCTGTCCGTCGCTTTCCAGAATATGGGATGTCAAGGAGCTGACGTTTCCCCGGAGCTGTGGACTATTCCTGATTCCTGCCCAGGAGTTCTCCGCCCCCATAGGCTACCATTTCCCCAAAAGGTTATCAAGCATCTGCCCTCAGTACCCCAGCTCCATTCTGTCGATCCGCACCTCGGCCAGGCAGAGGTTTGGACACGCAAGGATCATCAATTTTTATGATCCGCATGGAGGAGAGCTGCACGCCTGCGGGCACTCTTGCTGCCTGCATGCGACTCATCACTTCCTCGGGCGATGTTAGTTCTTCATTTTTAAACAGGTTCGTTCGTACGTAATACTATTACTTGTACCTTGCATGCTCAGGGTGTCAGTTATGTTGCAGCCAACGCTTTCGCAACCTGAGAACGATAAAAGTGGTCAAGATCACACCAGCAATCACGGCTCCGGCCCATCCCATCAAAGTAAGAATGGTAACTTCTACGCCGAGGACAAATGTTCCAAGGAGAATAGCAATTAAAGCGCGCCATAAAGGTATCCCCAAGAGCCAGGCAAGAACTACGGCCGTGGTGCTACCGCTTCCGGGGACAGGAATTGCGACGAGGACGACTATTCCGATCTCCTTGTACCGTTGGATAATCCCTCCCTCTCGTCTTGAACGCTTGATAATCCAATCGCTAAACCTTGCTACATGTCTTATTCTCCTTGATAATCTATCTAGATGTCGCAGACCTAAGAGTAAAAGAAGCACAGTGAGCGCGTTACCTGCAAATGCAGTGACAAAGGCAATCGGCCAGGGAATACCCAAAACCAATATCGCAACTGGTATAGCTCCCCGAATAAGAATGCCAGGTGTAGCACCCATAAGGATGACCTCAAAAAGATTTACCCAGCTGTATCCATCCATTTTCTTTTTCTCCAAACAGCTTGATGGAGAGGTGTCAGGCCGGGAAGTACAGCGCTCACTGGAACGAAAGGGCCATACCCTTTGTGTGGACCAAGACGGTGGAGCAGATACTGGCGAAGGCGGCAAAATAATGAAAGCTATCTATGAGACTAGACACTAGAAGCGTGGGAAACAGCATTGATAGGCTGTTTATCAGAGCAGTTCCTTAGTTAAGGGCGATAGATCAATAAACCCATGCTCATAGAAAAGGCCTAGACCTCAGCTAGGGGTCGACCTAGGCCAACGCAGGTCTTCCCGTTGATTGAAACCTGAACATTGGCCCGGCGAGCTGCATCTACCGTAGGTATGGAACCGTCCTTCTCTACCACTGAGATGAGGTCCACAGCGAAGACTGTATCGCTCTCTTTCGCCACCTCTTTTAGCTTCTCTAGTACAGTGACCACCATCTCTAATGGGATATCGAACTCCAGAATGCAGGAAAGGACCTTCTCGTTGAGGATGTCATCTCGAAAGGTGCCTGTAGATTTATCGGTCATCAAGTCGGTTACAGGATTCCGCTCCTCAAACCTGACCCCCAAAAGTGCAAGAGCACGAGCCACCTTCTGTACGTCTCTAAAGCGTGTTCCCACCCCCGGACGACCCATTTCTACCCCTATCCCCGCCCGGCCACGTCGATAGCGGCCAGTCACGTCGTTGGTCTTCATCTCGGCGGTGCCACGTCCGCCGAGCGCGGTAAGATCCTCGTCTTCACTAGCTAACGGAGCGCCGCGGTTCATCTCGTTTTCTGTTGCCAGCCTGGGATGACGGGAGAAAACCGGCGACGTGAAGGGCACAGTGGGGTCGCTGAACTCAGCACGTAGGATTCGCGGCCAGCTTAATTCTGGACGTACCAGCGCTCCAGGCGCGCAGACCCCAGCCCCGTAGCAGACGCCGCATTCAACACACTCGTCTTGGTCGATGCTGACCAATTCCCCTCTCGCCGTTATGGCCACCATGGGGCAGTAAGGAATACACTCCAAGCAAGCTGTGCACCTTGTGTCATCTATCAGCATGTTTTGCCCTTTTGATAGCGGTACCAGAACCGCCTATGTCAGTCCACGCAGATTGAGGTCAGTCTCCGACAATATGCCTGCCTCCAGATCAGCGACTAACTTGCGTAGCAGTTCCTCCGTTCGAACAGGGTTGAAAATATTGCAGAAGCAGGGCCGCCCCATCTCTTGAGCAGCATCGCCTATACTCATGGCATGGCGCTGAACTTTCTTGGCCAAGTGGTAGACCAAATTGGAAGCCACTAGCCCATGACCACACATGGTAGTGAATTCCAAAATCCTCTCGTGGGGCAGCTTGTCCTCTTGTCCCCAAAAGCCCAGTGAGTGGTTCACAGTGTGCGGAAAAGTACCGGCGCAGCAGCACTCCTTGACCTCATGGAACAATCCCGAGACAACCACTGAAAGCCCCAAATCGGCATCGACAAGGTCCTTCAGTACCCCGGTTACCTTTTCCTTGCTGTCATAGACGTAGGCGTACCAGCCCAGGGGGTAGTCCCGATTGACTGGCTGATGACGACGGCAGATGTTCACGAACTGCTCTACCCTGGCCAATAGGTCTTCCATTATTCGCCCAGGCACGAACATGATAACATAATCGTTGCTGAGGTTAGCATACGTTCCTCGTCTGTGATTGGAGTGAGTCACTGCACCATCCTTCCGGCTAAGATAACAGCGCTCCGTTCCCCTTTCGCACGACTATATATTATTCCAGAATTTCCCATTTTAACTCGCAATCAAGCGATTATCATCCGTCATCGCCCTTGCGCATGGTACTATACCCTTGTGCCACGCGGCTGTCAAGCCACCTGCGAGCCCTGCAGTCCGCCTGAGGCATCCTCAGGTTGAGGGTAATGCCATACTTACTGTCGTTATAGAGGGTGAACATGGCACTGCGGTTCATTCCAAGCTCGCCATCTTTGGCCGTCTTAGTTATTATTCCGCTTATTCTTGCTTTGGCACTATCACCTGCCTATAATAACTTCAAGAATTTGAATTGTACCAGGAACCAACACTAGCGCGTACTGCGAAGACACGAAGACGCTAGCGCATCAACCGGAGGGGAATCGCTCCCGGATATGACGGGATACTATCTTCTGATGCTCCTCCACACAAAGGTGACTCAAGGACTAAAGACCGGAGAGAACACATATGAATGAAGTACTGGAAGAAATACACAGGTTGCGAGTTGTCCCAGTTGTAGCCATTAAGGATGTCAAGGATGCCGAACCTCTGGCGCAGGCCCTGATAGACGGGAATCTTCCCTGCGCTGAGATCACGTTTCGGACTGATGCAGCCGAGGATTCAATCCATATTCTTGCCAAGCGCGGGGATATTCTCGTGGGGGCCGGCACAGTGCTTAACATAGACCAGGTAAAGACAGCAGTCGATGCAGGCGCAAAATTCATTGTCTCACCCGGTTTCAACCCTAAGGTTGTCCAATACTGTTTGGATAATGACATACCAGTTATACCAGGTGTCTGTACTCCATCGGATATTTCACTTGCGCTTGATTTCGGGCTGGAGGTCGTTAAATTCTTCCCTGCGGAAGCATTCGGCGGCTTGCAAACACTTAAGGCTATAAGTGCGCCATACAGCATGGTGAGGTTTATCCCAACGGGAGGTATCGGGCCCGAGACGCTAGTTGAATACCTGTCGTTTCCAAAGGTGTTCGCTTGCGGAGGAAGCTGGATGGTTGCGTCCGATCTAATATCGAGCGGCAACTTTTACGAGATCAGACGGTTGACACGCGAAGCAGTGGAGCTTACTGCAAAAGCAGTTTCACAAAACAAACCCGGATAGCCACTATTCTCTTGGTTAGTCTGAACTATTGCTGCTTAGACGTTGCAGCAGCATTTATATACTGAAGAAGGAGAAAAAGGTCATGAGCATTCTTACCATTAAGCCAAAAGAAAGCTGCAAATACGATTTAATCTCCCTTGGTGAGATCATGCTTCGTCTTGACCCCGGAGAAGGCCGCATTCATACAGCTCGCCAGTTTAGTGTCTGGGAAGGCGGAGGTGAGTATAATGTTGCCCGCGGATTGAGAAGGTGTTTTGATATGCGGACAGCCGTGGTAACAGCCTTCGCTGATAATTCAATCGGCCGGCTGATCGAGGACTTCATTCTACAGGGTGGAGTTGATACTTCCTTTATTAAGTGGGTGCCTTTCGATGGTATCGGACGTACAGTCAGAAACGGCCTGAATTTCACGGAAAGGGGCTTTGGCATCCGCGGCGCTCTCGGCGTATCTGACCGCGGGCATACGGCAGTATCACAGCTGAAAAGGGATGATATCGACTGGGAAGATATATTCGGCAATAAGGGAGCCTGCTGGTTTCATACAGGCGGGATATTCGCAGCATTATCAGAATCCACACCCGAAGTTATAGAGGAAGCTATGACTGTGGCAAGGAAGCACGGGACTATCGTTTCTTATGACCTGAATTACCGCCCCTCTCTCTGGAAATCAATCGGCGGGAAGGAAATGGCACAAAAGGTCAACCGCAACCTTGCTCAATATGTTGATGTCATGATAGGGAATGAGGAGGACTTTGCAGCCTGTCTCGGGTTTGAGGTGGAAGGGGTGGATGAAAGCCTTTCATCTCTGGACGTATCGAGTTTTAAGAGGATGATTGAGAAGGTGATCGCCGAATTTCCAAATCTCAAGGTGACAGCCACTACTTTGAGGACTGTGAAAACCGCAACTATCAATGACTGGGGTGCAATCTGCTGGGCAGACGGTAGGTTTTACGAAGCAACACTGAGGAAAAACCTTGAGATAATGGACCGCATTGGTGGCGGTGATAGCTTTGCATCAGGACTTATCTATGGTTTCCTGACCACGGGTGATCCTGAAAAGGCTGTGAACTATGGCGCTGCCCACGGAGCCCTTGCGATGACAACACCCGGTGACACCACAATGGCCAGGCTTCATGAGGTGGAAAAGCTTATGGCTGACCGCGGCGCCAGGGTTGACAGGTAATCCGATCATCTAAGGGAATTATACGCTCCACTGCAGTCGAAAGTAGCAGGCTTGATATATGGTGGGGCTATTTTTTTCGGGAAAATCCCTGTTTTCCGCAGGGGGCATTTTCCATTTTATAGTAAGTCCCCGCAATATATATAAGCTGATCCTGCTTTGTCTCGTCTAATCCGTCGCCCTTTAGTGTATCAACGGCGGCATGCACTGCCAGGACCTCTCCCCAGTAACACACATGACTTCCAATCTTTTTTCTTTCGATTACTTTACATTCAAAGTTCCACGGAAACTCTTTTATGATAGGGGCTTGAATTTCCTTTGCTTTTTCTTTCGTTAAGTTCAATTCCTTCCACTTATCTACTTTTTTGCCGGTACGAGTTCCACA
>DAOVAK010000724.1 GCA_030671095.1 Deltaproteobacteria bacterium
CATTTCCATCATTAAGGGGCCGAGAGGGGCTGCCCAATATGGCCAGATAAACTATCTAGGGATCACCCGCGATGCAGACAAGGCCGCGGCCAAAAAGTGGGTAGAATTTCTCCTCACCGATGGGTACCTGAGATGGTTAGGCATGGCGGCAGAGGGGAAGTTGCCTCTCCATAAGGGGACCATGGATGAGCCCAATCGCTTCATTAAAGGGTGGATGGCACTCGAGTTTGGGGTGACGACTCGAGCGAAGATCTCTGAGTTCTACGGGATGGAGGTGGTGAAAACCATTATGTCCGGACTAGACGGTTTTGATCGCTGGGGATTTTCCGAAGGGAAGGGGGCCCTCGTGTTCAAGATATACCAGACAAAGGTTATTCCAGAGATCCTAAAACGATTCCTCGACGGTGAGCTTAGCGCCAAGCAGGCAGCTGAGATGATGGACAAGCGAGTGAAGGCCCTGGAATAAAGAATGGGTTATTCACCACAGAGGCACAGAGATCACAGAGACTCTCCTTTGGTTTTGTCCGATCGGGAGATGCCGATCGGACAAAAAAAGCTCAGCCCTTCGGGCCGGTTTTTGCCTCCGAATGTACCAAAATCTGAATAGACTCAAACTTTTAAAAGCTGAATTCCCTAAGGCCGAAGGCAGATGTCTATTTTCATTGGGCGGTATCTCCCGCCCAATGAAAAAATGTCTCTTCTCTGTGCCCTCTGTGCCTCTGTGGTGAGAGACTAGCTTATGAAACCACGCCAGCCAACTTTTTTTGATCAAGAGGCCCGGCTTGCCTTCTGGATGTTGTTCCCCACATTCACGGTCGTTCTCGCCTTTGTGATCTTTCCCGTGATCTGGAATCTATGGCTCAGTGTCAAACCGGTTTCCCTGGCAGATCTTCGAAGCTTATCCCTTGTAAAGTTCGACTTGACCCTACAGAACTTTCAAAAGGTGTTCGGAGATCCGGACTTTTTCCCGGTTCTGCGGACCACCTTGATCTACACCATTTCCGGTAGCGCCCTCTCCATTCTCCTGGGGTTGATCGCGGCCCTTCTGGTCCAGGCAGAGTTTCCCGGTCGGGGTTTGGTGCGGGGGCTTTTCATATCGCCTTATATCGCGCCCGTTGTGGCTGTCACCTTCACCTGGAGCTTCATACTGGATCCCCAACTGGGTGTCCTAAACTGGGCAGCCGTGAACAAGGGGCTCTTTGCACAGCCCATACCGTTCCTTTCCCAGCGGTGGTGGGTCCTGGACATCCTGGGCATGCAAATACGCATACCTCTTGCTCTCACTTCGGTGATCCTCTTTGAAGGGTGGCGTTACTTTCCCTTTGCATTCTTGTTCATTCTCGCAAGGATTCAGGCCATCCCGGATGAGCTTTACCAGGCAGCGTCGGTGGACGGGGCAAGCCCTTTTCAGCGGTTTTTTCATATCACCCTGCCACAACTTACCACGGTTCTCTCCACCCTCTTCCTCTTCCGGTTCATCTGGACGATCAACAAGTTCGACGATATCTTCCTGCTCACGAGGGGACAGGCGGGAACGAAAGTCTTGACCATCAAGGTGTATGATTACGCCTTTGGCGAGTTTGACATTGGGGCAAGCTCAGCGGTTGCCATAGTCCTCTTTGGTATCCTTTCGGTTTTCCTCATAATCTACTTCCGCTGGATGGCAAGGGAGGAATAAGCTTCGTGGGGACGGAGCAACGGGGAAACGGGGAAACGGGGAAGCGGCTGTCACTCAAGCCCTCCCACCCCGCATGTTGTGCGGGATAAACTCCGGCGGGGATTCCATAAGGCATAGCTTGAACTGGATTCCCGCTTTCGCGGGAATGACATGAGAGGGACCGCGAACTCTTTTTCAATATTCTGTTGGAAACTCGCAAATACTTTGTTCGGGGAAGGATCATAAGCGAAAGATGAGCAGGGAGCGTTTGGAAAATAATATCATTCGTGTCCTGAGGGTGATGGGTCTCCTGATCTTTATTATTATGGTGGCCTTCCCCTTTTACTGGATGATTGTTTCATCCCTCAAATCCCTGGAAGAGATCCTGCTGAAGCCCGCCAGTCTGGGGTTGGACATGGGAAAGATAGATTTCCGC
>DAOVAK010000037.1 GCA_030671095.1 Deltaproteobacteria bacterium
ATAATTTTCTCAATCCCGGCTCGGCCGAATACGTGCTTTCCAGGTTACCCACGAGAAAGCTCTTGATATTAGCGGTGGTTGAAACGTATGGGTAAACGGTAACGTCGTAACCCGGCATACCCCTTCGCAAGAAATCTGACAGGAAAGCGGATACTCTATAACCATAGGCCCCTGGATTAGAGGTCCCCCATCTCCACACGTATTTAGCTTCCGCACGGTCAGGTAAAGCAAATACCGATACTAACACCACAGCCAATCCTAAAACCAATCCCAACTTAAACTTTTTCATTTTTCCCTCCTTTTACTTTATTCCTGATTTAGCATCTTAGCATCCCGAACTATTTACACCCATAAGCACCACCATAAACACCACCTCCTTTGCCATTCTACTAGGCTGCTCCCAACAAATACTTTCCTTTAAATATGGTCTCCTCCTTCATTGTTGGTTGAAAATCAAAAAAAATCAAAACCTTAAGGACACGGGTGCATGCGATTCTATTTTCTCGTTCGGACCTTGTCAATGAAAAATATCAAGATTGCTGCCCTATATGTTTTACCCTCAGGCGCAGATAAACACCGCCTCTTTTAAACGCTCATCTCTGATACCACGCCCCCGCAGGGTTAATAAAACCTGCCGTCGCTGCCTCAGGCGGCCAAATGGTCACAGGCTTTCCGTTCTGAATTTGGATCACCAGGGTGGGCAGCTTGTTCTGATTCCTATATTTCTCGTAAGAAACGAATTTCACAGGGCCGAAGACGGTCATCATCTCCGTGTCGCGCAGGGCTACGAGCAAATGCTTTGCCTCGAGAGACTTTGACCTTTCGAAGATGTCCCTGCACACATATGCAGCGGCGTAAGCCTCTGCCCCATGGTAATCGGGCTCGATTCCGTATTTTCCCTTGTATTTGCCAGCGAATTTTTTGGCCCCCGCATATTTCACATTGGGTACCCAAACTGCGGCGGAAACGATGTTCTCAGATAACATCCCAACCCTTTGAACAAATGCAGGCATGGCAAAGGTGCCATCACTTCCGGCCAGCAGCCTGGGCTGGATATTCAATTCCGCCAATTGCTTAACCAGGAGTACGGCATCCATAAGGCGAGCCGTTGTGAAAATCACATCCGGATTCATGGCATAGACCATGGTGAGCATTGGCTTAAAATCTGTAGCCCACGGCTCGTAAGGTTCAAATATCACCACCTCTATACCGTTTTCGTCACACCAACGCTTCATTGCCCCGCCCGTTGACGTACCGAAGCGCGTCTTCTCAAAAAGAATGGCCATAGATCTTGGCCTGACCGCGCTGAGAAGAAATTCCTGCAGGCCTGTAGCGTACTCACTAGCAGGGGGGTTGATTCTGAATGTGTACTTCCATCGTTTCTGGGTGATTTTGTCCGCGGCAGCGCTTGGAGAGAGAAAAGGGATTTTGTTATGATCGCAGAGCTTTGCAATGGCAGCGGCAACAGCGCTGCTGTATCCGCCCATGATGATCGGCACCTTATTTTGAGAAATAAGCTTTTCAACCACTCTTCTGCCCGTTTCAGCCTTTCCCAGTGTATCATCAAAGAGAAATTCCAATTGATATCTCGCATACTTTCCCTTTCTGATGCCACCAGAATTATTAATCTCCTCTAGGGCCATGAGGTAGGATTGGTGATGCATCTTCCCAAACCTGGCCTTTGGCCCTGTAAGTGGCAGGGGAACCCCGACGCTAATGCTCATATTCTCAGCTAGAGCGGCCGGCACCATGAGACAAATTACCAATAAACAAGTCCCCAAAATTCCTAGAAAATGTTTGGCTCTAAAAATGGCTTCCTCCTTTCTCTTTGGTTGGGCGCTCAATAGGAGTCATAGACCCACGATAACCAATAAACTCCAATTCTATTTTTCCCATCCCGTTGTGTCAATGATAGAGGCAAGATTTATATATATATTCCCGCTGCGATGTGATAATTGTGAAACACAAATTTCTTGCAGCGAATCAAACAGATTCAGCTTCATGGAGCAAATCATGGACACCATTTCTCATAAATTTGCTCAATTTGTCACTCAACTCACCTTTGATGACCTTTCTGCGGATCAGGTTTACAAAACAAAGACCTACTTTTTGGATTGGCTGGGTTCCGCCTGCGCTGGACAGACACAGCGTCCCATAAAGATCATGCTCGAGGTGGTGCATTCTCTGGGCGGCAAGCCGGAATCTACTCTGATCCCAGACAACGCCAAGACCATGAGCTTGCTGGCGGCACTCACCAATGGCGCCTCGTCTCACATGGTTGAAATGGATGACCTGCATAGGGAGTCCGTTTTTCACCCGGCGGCTCCCATTATGCCAGCCGTATTTGCCGCTGCCGAACGGGAAAAGGCATCAGGTAAAGACCTTATCCTGGCCATTGTTGCAGGTTATGAGGTGGGAATTCGGGTGGCCGTATCCGTTGGTCAGAGTCATTACCATCGCTGGCATACCACGTCCACGTGCGGCACATTCGGGGCTGCGGCTGGATCGGCCAAGATTTTGGGTCTGGATGAGGACCAGGGGGTCTGGGCCCTCGGTTCTGCTGGCACCCAGGCTTCTGGTTTGTGGGAGTTTTTGGCGGAAAGCGCTATGAGTAAACAGTTGCACCCAGGTAAGTCCGCCTTAAATGGCCTGCTATCGGCCCTTTTGGCCCAAAAAGGGTTTACAGGGGCCCGCAGGATCCTGGAAGGAGAGAGGGGGTTCTTTCGGGCCACTTCCAAAGACTTTGACGAAGAGAAGTGTCTGGCGGGATTAGGTGAGAAATTTCTGTTCGAGCGTAATTCCCTCAAATACTATGCCTCTTGCGGCCATACCCACTCAGCCATCGAGGCCGTCTTACAGGCCATCAACACAAATCCAATGAAGGCGGAGGAGATAGAGCGGGTTAACGTCTCTATCTACCAGGCTGCACTGGATTTGCTGGACGACGTGGAACCTACCACACCCTATGTGGCAAAATTTAGCCTGCCATTTTGCGTAGCCACTGCCTTGAGGTATGGGCACGTGAACACCGGAGATTTCATTGAAACGCGGCTGGAAGACCCGGATCTCCTTCAGCTTATGGAGCGGATAAAAATCCGAAGCGATCCCCAGTTGAGCGTGCATTACCCGGTCAAGTGGCCGGCTCGGGTGGAGATAATTACCCAGGACGGGAAAAGCCTGAAAGGGAGCAGTGATTATCCAAAAGGGGATCCTGAGAATCCCCTCGAGGAGAGAGATGTTATTGAGAAGTTCAGAGACCTTACCAAGGGCCTCCTTTCAGACTCGACCGCAGAGGCTATTGTGGAACGGGTCATGAGCTTGGAAGATATAGACGACGTAAGCAACCTTCTTGGCTGAGTATAGTCCGCAGGCGAAAAAAGCGGGGGCATTTTATGCGGTTACTGGAGTACGAGTCAAAAGAGATTTTGAAAAAGTATGGTATCCCCGTGCCGACGGGTCAAGTGGTCTCAAAGCCCAAAGGAATAAAAACTGATGGCCCTGTCGTGTTGAAGGCACAGATCCCCTTGGGGGGCAGGGGTAAAGCCGGAGGGATCATAGAGGTGTCGTCCCTGGAGGAGGCGAAAAGCAAGATACAGCATCTTCTTTCCATGGAAGTGAGAGGATACAGACCTAAGAAGATCCTTGTGGAAGAGAAGGTGGAGGTGACCCAAGAGTTCTTCATGGCCGTAACCTATGATACGGTGGCCAAATCCCCTCTGGCTGTCTTTTCGCAAGAAGGGGGTATGGACATAGAAGAACTGGCAGCCTGCCAGCCAGAAAAGGTGAGAAGGGAATATTTTTCTGCGCGAGCAAGACTTCCACAGTATCGTGCCAGAGAAATCATATCTGATGCGGGTGTTTCTGGAAAAGTGCTCATAGGTTTGGGTTCCGTCTTGTCAAGCCTTGCTGACGTCTTCCTGGACTATGATGCAACCCTCGCAGAGATAAACCCCATCGCATTGACTGATGAGGGGAAACTGGTCGCCCTGGATTGTCACCTGGAGATTGATGATGATGCCATGTTCAGACATAGGGAGGTTGCAGAAAAGCAACAGGATCAGGATCGATATGTGGGAGGCAGAATCAGCACGGATTTTGAGCGCAAGGCAGCGGAAATCGACAATCTGGACCATCGGGGGGTAGCGGGTCGCATGATCGAGTTTGAAGGCACCCTGGGACTGATCATTGGTGGAGGCGGCGCCTCGCTTACGGCCTTTGACGCCGTTCAGCAGCATGGCGGTGACCCGGCCAATTACTGCGAGATTGGAGGTAATCCCTCTGTGCTCAAGGTGAAGGAACTGACCAAGCACATCCTTTCCAAACCCAATGTGGAGAAAATCGCCGTTATTATGAATGTGGTGAGTAATACCCGGGTTGATATGGTGGCACGGGGGGTCGTGAAGGGAATTCTGGAGGCGGGAAAAGTCCCCTCTGAGACGGTGGCCGTTTTCAGGGTTCCCGGTGCGTGGGAAGAGGAAGGCTCTAAGATCTTATCCAAATATGGAGTTGCTTTTTGTGATCGGGCAGTTTCCATCGACGAAGCGGCCAAGATGGCGGTCGAAACAATGAAGCAGTGAAGCTGTATGCATAAGCGTCTTTTAGTAACTCTAAAAACCCTGTCGCTTTGCAGGATCGATATTTAAGTAATGCTCCTGTAGCAATGGTTCACATTACGCCAAAAATCCCCCTCGCTCGCCCTTTAAAAAAGGGGGAAGAGCTTCTACTCTAAGAATAGGGCCGTTAGGTTCCCCCCTTTGATAAAGGGGGGGTAGGGGGGATTTTGCAAGGGCGCCAGATTCACAAGTTGTTTGTTGCCAAGAAAAATCTTAGCCGGGATTCAATTACCACCCCTAGAGAGACTGTGTCGCAATTCGACAAAACCGTCATTCCGGGCTAGTCCAACGATGTTGGGCGAGAGGGAGTGTAACGAAGGACAACGGGATGTCTATACTTGCAGATCAGAATGTGAGAGTGATTGTTCAGGGGATCACGGGACGCGAGGCAGCGTCTTTCACAAAGGATATGATGGATTATGGGACCAAGGTGGTGGCCGGTGTGACGCCAGGAAAGCAAGGACAGCGGATTCACGGCGTACCTGTGTATGATACGGTTCGAGGCGCTGCCAGAGAGCACGCTGCCGAGGCATCGGTGATTTCGGTTCCAGCAGGCATGGTAAAGGGGGCTGCCCTGGAGGCCCTTGATAACGGCATCAAACTCCTGGTCATTATCACCGAACGGGTCCCCAGAAAAGATGTGATAGAGTTTTTGGAGGCGGCCGCAGAAAAAGAGGCTCGAGTCATCGGACCCAATACGCTGGGGCTCATCTCCCCTGATATTGTAAAGCTGGGAATGGCAGGGGGCCCAGTGGAGGACGTGAAAAAGGCCTATATGCCTGGATCCGTTGGGATTGCCTCACGAAGTGGGGGAATGACCACGGAAATTGCCAATTTACTTACCACCCATGGGATCGGGCAGAGTACCTGCGTTGGCGTTGGCGGCGACCCCGTCGTGGGCTCTAATTTCCTGGATTTGATCCCTTTGTTCGACGAGGACCCGGATACAAAGGCCGTGGTCCTGTTTTGTGAACCTGGGGGAGTTATTGAGGAAAACCTGGCCGAGCTTGTAACGACAAAAAAGATCTCCATTCCCATCCTGGCGTTTATCGCAGGGCGCTTTGTGGACAGCATGCCTGGCGTCCGGTTTGGGCATGCAGCCACAATTGTTGAGGGTGAAAGAGGAAGTGCAAAGGGGAAAATAGCGAGCTTTAAAAAGGCCGGAATCCAGGTGGCTGAATCCTTTTCCGATATTGTAACGATTCTAAAAGATTTTCTTTGAGGTGATGGAAGCGTCGTCTCCTATAAATTTCTCTAATTTGGCAAAACACCCCCACCCTAACCCTCCCCCTCAGGGGGAGGGTTAGGGTGGGGGTGAAGCGGAATATGTAATGTAAATCTCTTACAGGACAGGACAAGAAGATGGAACTCAGTGAATTGCAAAAGAAGATATGGCAGCACGTGAAGGCGGACCTGGCCGACGAGCCCGTTGCAAGCACGGACCATGTGGAGAGAATGACCCGTTGGTGTCAAGAACTGGGGCCTGCCGCAGATGCCGATATGGAAATCCTGATTCCGGGGGCCCTTCTTCACGATGTGGGTGTGGTGATCAATCGGAAAGAGCATTATGTTGTGGGGCGCAGGAGGGCAGCAGAGATCCTGAAGGAGTCAGGATTTCCGGAGGAGAAAATAGACGCAGCCCTCCATGTGTTAGAGGCCCATAGCCGTTACGGAGGTCCCGACCCCCAGACAACTGAAGCGAAGGTGGGACAGGACGCGGATGCGCTGGAATATATTGGCGCCATTGGAATACTTCGCGCTGTCGTGCGGGGACTCAATGATGGTTCCTTTAGTGGAAAGATCAGTGATTTCCCAGAATATCTCAGGTCCATCCTGGCCAAAGTGGAAGGCACATTTCATACCGAGAAAGCTGAGGAACTGGGTAGGTCGCGTCTGAAATACATGAGAAGCTTTCTGGAACGTATTGAGAAGGAACTGCAAAACGAGGCATGAGATGAGCGTACTTGGACCTATAAGGACGGCCCTCTTTGTCCCGGGAACGCGTCCAGATCGCGTGGATAAGGCCCTTAACTCAGGGGCTGATGTGATCATTATCGATCTTGAGGACGCTGTGCCGTTGGCCCGGAAAGAGGAGACACGACCAAAGGTTCGTGAAAAAGTCCTAGAACATGGTGGCAAAAAGACCATTGTTCGTGTCAATGCCATAGGTTCAGGATTTTGCCAGGGAGACCTGGATGAAGTCATCGTGAACAAGCTTGGCTGCATCATGCTCCCAAAGGTGAAAAGTCCAGAGCAAATTCGTGAAATAAGCCATCGCCTCAGCCGTGTGGAAGAGGAGAGGGGGATGCCGCCTGGAGCCGTCTCCATCATTCCCTTGATTGAGTCAGCCAGTGCCGTCCAGAACATATTCCACATCCTTTCAGAAAAAACAGATCCAGCGAGAGTCTTGACCGCTGCCTTTGGGGCCGCCGACTACTCGCTGGATCTGGGCATTGAAATAACCAAAAAAGGCTTAGAACTCATCTATCCCCGCTCTCGGATCTCAGTTGCATGCCGAGCAGCGGACGTAGCCCCCCCCTTAGACACCCCTTTTATGATTGATTTGAGAGACATGGAGGGCCTCAAGGCCGATGCAATGAGAGCGAAGCAACTCGGGTTCCAGGGAAAACTCTGTATTCATCCCGATCAGATCGGGCCATGCCATGCTATTTTCTCCCCAACCAAGGAAGAAATCCTTTATGCGGAAAACGTGGTTCAAGCCTTTGAGGAGGCAGAAGCAAGTGGTGTGGCAGCCATTCTATTGGATGGCAAGTTCATTGATTATCCCGTGGTGGAACGCGCGAGACGGACGTTGAAATTGGCAAAAATGATAAAGACCTAACTAACATATGGAGTAATGGAGTAGCGGAGTACTGGAGTAATGGTTTTCTAGAAACGAAAATATTCTTTTCGCCGTTCTTGACCACCACTCCAATCCTCCAGTACTCCATCACTCCAAGGGGGAAGATGCGCAGTTATGAGTGAGTTCATCAAGGTTGAAATTGATTTTTCAAGATGTGTGGGCATTGGCGAATGCGGTGGCTGTGTCAAGGTCTGCCCTGTAAACATCTTCGGTAAGGACGGGGATAATCCTTCTGTTATCGAGGATAATGAGGACGAATGTACCCTGTGTGATCTTTGCATACAGGCCTGCACCCCCAAGGTCATTACGATTAGAAAACTCTACGAAACAAAGGACTGAGCCGAAATAGCCTTCCCGGCAAACATGATCTCGATGCTCGAAAAATTCCCAAAGATCTCCTTTTATGCCAGGACAAGGGGATGGTACTTCATCATAGCCTGGTGTCACCGGGTCACAGGAATACTCTTGGTGGTCTTTGTCTGGATTCATATCTATTCCTATTCTTCTCCCTATACACCTGGCGTTCAGGGTGTGAAAACGCAGGGATTTGGGTCACTGATCTTATCTCTTCTCCAATGGGTTCTGGCTGTCCCCATCATCTTTCACGCCTTTAATGGGGGAAGGTTGATCCTCTATGAGATCTATGGGAGCCGAGATGAGCAAAGCATGCTTCGCTGGATGACAGGGCTTGCCATCATATATCTGGGAGTCCTCGGATTGCTTATGTTGATGGGCAATCAAAGCGCGTCACCCTTTATCTTCTGGTTGGTGATGGTTGCAGCAGGATTGATCCTTTCCTATGCCGTTGGCGCGAGGATTTGGCAGCGTGGGCACTCTATTTTCTGGAACTTCCAAAGGATCAACGCCGCTTTCCTATTGGTCATGATACCCGCTTACATTTTGTCCATGCATCTTAGCCCTGTGGTGAGTCAGGAAACAGGTATCGCGATCCCAGGGATGCAAAGGGTTTTTATTCAGGTGGTGTACCTATTGCTACTTATAGGATCCCTTTACCACGCAGGCTATGGAATATGGTCCTTGGTGAGTGACTATCTCTCTTCTCGAACCCTTCGAACGGGCCTAGCCTTTCTGGTCACCCTGGTCATGCTCGTCTTTGGTTGGGTTGGAGTGACAATGATCCGCATTATTTAAGCGGAGGGAACTTTCAGAGTGGGTAATACCTTTCAGATTGCCTCAACCATAAAGTGCGATGTATTGATCGTGGGGGCAGGTGGCGCTGGTCTCCGATGTGCGGCGGAGGTTTTTGAAAAAAGACCGGGGGCACGTGTTGTTGCTGTCACTAAGGTGGGACATCCCCAGAAGTCCCACACGAATACGGCCCAGGGTGGATTGGCCGTGGTGGATCCAAGGGATCCTGTAGATAAACCCGTCTACCACATGTTTGACACCTGGAAAGGCTCGGACTGCAGTGCCGACCAAAATGTCATCAAGAAGATTGTGGAGTCCCCGTGGGAACAGGTTGTCTGGCTGGAAAACCATGGCATGCACTTTAGTCGGGATGAAGCGGGGAAGGTGAGCAAAAGAACCTTTGGCGGTCATACACTAGGCTTTGGTGAGGCCTCCGCCTACCGGGCGGTATTTGAGGCGGATCGAACCGGTAAGGGTATTATGGACACCGTGTGGGGGGAGGCGCTGAGGGGGGACATATCCTTTCTGAACCAGGCCATCGCCACAGAACTCCTCTTCAAGGGTGACAGATGCGTGGGGGCTGTTATGTTCAGGCAGAAAGAGGGAGAGTTTGTAGCTGTTATGGCAAGGGCAACGGTCTTGGCCACGGGCGGCAATGGCCAGCTCTTCAAAGTCACCACAAATTGTCGCCAGAACACCGGGGATGGTCTTGCCATTATTCTCAAAGCGGGCCTGCCCATCATGGACCCTGAAGCCATCCAATTCCATCCCACGGGTATCGTGGGCCCTGGCATCCTGGCCAGTGAGACCCTGCGATCTGTGGGAGGGATTCTGCGCAATAAAGAATTGGAAGCCTTCATGGAACGCTACGCGCCCAAGATGAAGGAGTTGGCCCCTCGCGATCTGGTGGCCAGGGCCATAGAGACCGAAATTCGAGAGGGCAGGGGGGCCCTGAACCCTGATCACAAATTGGAGCATGTGTGGATAGATTTGCGGCATCTATCAGATTACATTCATGATGTGCAAATTCCAGAGGTCACCGGCTTTTTTAGGAAGTTCGTCAATCTAGATCCGAAAAAAGAGCTCTGCCCGGTCCGCCCCAGCAACCACTATCAGATGGGGGGGATTCCCACAAACGAATTGGGGGAAGTGGGGAAGGGTTCCGATGGGATAATTCATGGCCTTTTTGCTGTGGGGGAGTGCGCAGCAGCCAGTTTTCATGGATTCAATCGGCTCGGGACCAACTCGCTTTTGGAACTCATCACCATGGGAAAATTCGCGGGAGAAAAGGCGGTCGATTATCTGGGAGATGCAGATGTTGAGCCGCCATCCGATACAGGGGAGAAGAGCTTCTCGCAGTTTTCAGCGTTCATGGAGGGGCAGGGGAAAGATAATTTTGGAGAAATTCGGAAGGAGATGCAGTCGCTTATGACAGAGAAGGTGGGGGTTTTCCGCACAGAATCTGGACTCAATGAGGCCATCGAGATGCTCAGGGCGCTCAAAGAACGCGCGGATAAAGTCCCTCTATCCAGCCGTACACTGACTATGAATCAGGAGCTCATTCAACGCTGGGAATTGGATAACCTTCTGGTCGTCTCCATGGTCACGGCCCAGGCCGCCCTACACAGAAGGGAGTCCAGGGGAGGGCATTACCGTGAAGATTTCCCAGAGAGAAAGGATGAATTTAACTATCACACCCTCACATCTATGAAGGCGTTCGGGGAAGTCAATTTTGACAAACGTGCCATTGATATGAGCCTGTACGAAGCAAAAGGGGAACATTACGAAAGATTCGGAATGATTGAAAGAAAATACTGAAAATACCATAACTAGCAGATGCGGACGCCATTACGGTGATCAAGAAGGCAATGGGGCCTTTTCTGCAGTGACTAGGCCAGGAGCCTCGGAACGAAAGAAATGGCCCCGCTGCTTCTATGAGGAACATAGGATGAGGAGGGGTTGAGGACATTGAAAGAGACGTACAAAATTATGCTAAAGATTAAGCGCTATGATCCGGATACCAAGAGGTCATGGTTGCAGGATTATGAACTGGAGGCTGGAAGGATCCTCCGATTCACGGATGTGTTTCGAAAAATCAACAACGAAATAGACCCAACACTCGCGTGGAACTCCTCTTGCGAACATGCGCAATGTGGGACCTGTTCGGTCATGGTGAATGGAAAACCCTTACTTGCCTGCGAACTTCTCGTGGAGAACGCTGTGGCCACCTTTGGAACCACCGAATTTAGGGTGGAGCCCATTACGGTAGCCCCGGTTGTCCGCGACCTTGTTGTGGATCTAGAGAGGGCCTATGAAAGGGTTCACAGGGTCAAACCCTATATCATTCAGCCCTCGGAAAACCCAAATAAAGGTCATGAATATCAGGTGTCCCCCAGAGCGCTGGAACGCTACGTGGATGCAACACGATGTATCAATTGTTTCTGCTGTGCCACCGTATGTATCAGCAGCCACAGAGGCTTTTTGGGGCCAAATGCGGTCCTTTCCAGTATCGTACGACTGATGGATCCGCGGGAGGCGGCCAAGAGGGAGAGGTTGGAGATACTCTACAGTGAGGAAGGCATTTACCGTTGCCACACATCCAAGGCCTGTTCCTTTGTCTGCCCAAAAGAAATCGATGTGGCCCATTATATCGCACTGGCCAAGGAGGGGAAGTTCAAAGAATAGCGAAGTTCTGCCCAAACCAATGAGTTGGGTGAATCAATAGCACGAGGTTTGACCCGAACAGATACCAGATACCGGATCCCGGATGCCAGATAAATTGAGGAAAATTCCTTTTAATCCGGTATCCGGTGACCGGCATCCCGTATCAGGTGTTAACTTCCAGGGATCACTGACTATTCGAGAACTTGACACGGATGTTAGGATTTTCGCTCACGAAGACCTCTAAACCCTTCTATATTTCTCTTTACCCACCTGATAGAGGTCATTGCCATATATATCATTTACGACTATGGCGGGGAACTCCTTGACCAGCATTCTCCTTATGGCCTCAGTCCCCAGATCTTCATAAGCAACGACTTCAGCCTCTTTTATCGTCTTTGATAGGAGGGCACCTGCGCCGCCAGTCGCAGCAAAATATACGGCTTTGTGTTTTTTCATCGCATTTATCACTTTTTCGCCCCGGATTCCTTTGCC
>DAOVAK010000283.1 GCA_030671095.1 Deltaproteobacteria bacterium
GCTTTAGCCGCTATGTCCAGATCCTGTTCAGTGTGCCTGTAACAAATATATCCATGATGGTGTGGGTGTAAAAAGACGCCTCTGCGGATGAGCTGAGTGTGGAAATCCTCCCGCCTGGCTTTATAGGTATCCCCTTTATCCCTCTTGAAGGTTATGAAAAACATGGGCGCAACACCGCTCAACTCGGCTCCAACGTCATACTTGTTGATGATGTTCTGGACTTTTTCCAGAAAACGACCACCTCTTTCCCATATTTTGTCAAGGACATTGTCACGTTCTAGAATTTCAATGGTTTTTAGAGCGGCAATGTAACCGCTACTGTTTGAGAAGAACGTAGAAGAGACAAAAACCTTTTGTTCGGCAGCTTTCATAATTTCATCTTTTCCAGTAACAGCACTTATTGCATATCCGTTGGCCATTCCTTTTCCAAAGACTGACAGGTCAGGCGTGACTCCATAAAGTTCTTGCGCTCCACCCATAGCGAGCCTAAACCCGGTACGGATTTCATCATAGATCAAAACGGCGCCATACTTTGTAGCCATTTCTCTCACACCTTCGAGAAACCCAGGCCCAGGTTCTTCCATCCTTTCATGGAGGGGATGCCCAAAGGGAGTCAAAATTATAGCGGCTGTCTCATCACCATATTTTGCCATCAAGTCTTCGAGCTGATTAAGATCATTATAATGGAATTCATGTACATCCTCGTAAAGCTTTTCAGGAATGCCCCCTTTGAGCTCAACGCACCAGTCATGCCAGCCGTGGTAACCACAGCGCATAACCTTGATCCGGTTCGTGTATCCCCTTGCAATACGGATGCTCGCTGTAGTGCCATCTGAACCGGTCTTTGTGAAGACGCACATTTCTGAACAGGGGATGAGTTCGTTGAGTTTTTCCGCGAGCTGATTCTGATACGGCTGTGTAAGGGTGAAGCAGAAGCCTTTGTCTCTTATCTGCCTGATAACAGCTTCATCAACTTCTTCTTCTCTATAGCCCAGGATAATAGGACCAAAGGCACAGAGAAAGTCGATATATTCATTTCCATCTACGTCGGTGACTCTGCCACCCTTGCCATGTTCAAAAAAGATTGGATATTCTCCTCTGACAAAATTGTAGGGTCGTCTGGCACCTCCGACGCCACCGGGAACTAATTTTTTTGCCTCATCAAAAAGTCTCAGACTTCTGGCTATGTCTAGTTTTTCCATGTTTCTAAAAATGATTCTCCTTTCAACATGAAGTAAATGGCTTCTTCCTTGGGGCTTCTAGCCCGCTCATGCTTTCTTGTGCCCCCTGAGCAGAGGGTGTATACGACGTTACCTTCAACATAGCCTACTTCGTCAGGTTCCATGATCCTACCCCACGGCATTCCTCGTTAGCTATGTTCCACGTCCCCATCGAATCCACATTCGACTGGATATTACACCGCCCTCTCCTGCTTGTAAAGCGCAGCTTTACACCTGAAGAATAAATAGGTGCAAGCCATTTTACTTCAGCCAAGCAAGATCATCAAAAAACGGGCAGTTCTCCTAGGGCCATACGAGCGAGTTGTGTTATGAATACGGGCTTCAGGCCTTGTTCACTAGCCGGTTTAGCAAGCGCACCCATGCAAAGCGGACAGAGAAAGACCATGGCTTCACCCCCTGCTTCCGAAGCGTCCTGGACGTTTTTAGCCATGAAAGGCCTTATCCTCTCAGGGTCAATACGTGAAAAGAGAGAACCACAGCACAGGGCGGATTCCCGGTCATACTTTCTGGCCACCCTTTCCACGCCGAGAAGTTCAAACGTCTCGTCAAGGATAGGATCCATTTCGCCTGTATACCTGGAAGCACAAGGTCTCTGGTAGGCTATTTTCCGATCAAGGGGTGTGATCCTGTCCTGATGTTCCTTTAGATAATTGCGCACATATTCCACAATATGTAAGGGTTTAAAGGGAACTTGAACATCGTACTCGGGCATTTTGGAAATCATGGAATAGCAATCATCATGGATGAATACGATTTCCCGCAAACCAAGTGACGCAAGCCTGTCTATGAAGCCCTGGGCATTTTCCTTGAGCGGACTATCCATCCCAATGTGCACATAACCAAGGTAGCAGAAATACTCGCCGCCCTTGGCAATGGTCATTCGCTCGAACATCTGACCACCCACGGCGTCATCTGGCAAAGCCCATTCCATGGCACAGAGCGAGAGAGCCGGCTTCGTCTCATCCCCTTCTGTCAGTGCTGACGGGAATGTTGCGCCTGCATCCATAAATTTCCTCGTTTTTTCAGGTATGGGCAACGAATTATGGTCTTCCTGGAGCCGATTGATCAGATCGAAAGGATTGGCACCCGTAGGGCAATATTCATTGCAGGCACAGCAGGTAACGCATTGTTTCAGAATTTCGGCCGGTCTCCCCTCCATGAGCTCTTCTATCTGTTGAACGGCTTTTTCCTTGTCATAATCCACATACTGACAGCGGACCAAGCAATCACCACAAAGATCACACTTTTCTTGATGCCACATATTTCAACCTCCCCTTTTTTCGATGTTACAGGTTCTTCCCCTTTTTGTTTACAAAGGCTCTTTGTGTAGTGGGCATCGGGTTGCAGTCTCCACTCCCGTGCCTCGTTCGCTATAACGCGTGTATCTTATATCTTCTACCCCTTACCCTTATGAAACACTGGTCATTATCATCTTCAATGACATCAGATATCCTTACTAAGGCCTGCTCGGTGAATTTCACACGCTCTTCTTTAAAATGCATGTATAAGCTATCATCCTTAATGAACAGCTTTTTGGGCTGTAGCTTTATTCGTTTCCTGGTGTTCAGTACAAGGGTGATATCTTCGTCTCTTATCACATCAAAGACAAATAAGGCCGTATCCTCGTAAGGGAAATAGACTTTCTCCACATGGTCTCGATGAGTCTGCACAACATAGTAGCCGTCCTTGTCCTTTCTTATTGAGGAATGAAAATAATTGATAATTTTCCTGTGCTGGAATTTTTCATTGCCGTAGTGCCAGAAGCCATTCTTGTCTAGCCAGAATACAGCATTCTCTTTTGGGATAACGACTTCCTTCAGTTTCCCTGCCATGATATACTCAATAGTCGAGCCTTGACCCGTAAATTGATGGCCAGAGGCCATCAGGTATCTTCAAGCTGTCCTCTGTTCAACTGAGGCTTGACCCCTTATCATTTTGTAAGGAGCGACTCCGTTTCTCCGATTCCAGTTACAGTCCCCGTTTCACCCCTTGGGACATCCCCCACTCATTCAGATTACTCAATCTTAGGTGCAATGATAATGTTCACCCGTCTGTTCTGGGCACGCCCTTTTTCGGTTTCGTTGCTGGCAATAGGCTCATAGAAGGAACGTCCCACAGCCTCCATATTTTTTGCATCGAGTCCAATCTCTTTTTGAAAATAACGAACGACTGCGCTAGCACGAACAGCAGAAAGCTCCCAATTTGACGGAAACTTATTTCGATATTCTGGCAGGATAGCCTTATTGTCGGTATGCCCTACCACTCGAATTTGCTTACCCGCAACATTTTTCAAGATATCTCCGACCCTTCTGAGAATCTTTCTTCCTTCTGGAGTAATAGTCGCTCTTCCTGATTCGAACAAGACGCGATCCATGAACGTAAGTGAAAGTTTTTCTTCCAACTCTTCGATGATCACTTCTTTATTTTTAATTTGACCTTTGAGCTCGAACAAAATGGTATCATGGGTAGATTTCAACTGGTCTATTTGGGTTTTGAGCTGATTCTCTTCCCCTTGTAGATCCGAAAGACTGCGTTGGAGCATTTCAATCTCTGTTTTGCCTCTTGTAATCTCTTCGTTGAGAGAGACCACGTGCGAAGTAGCACCTTCCAGTTGTACTTTAAGCTCTGCGGCCAAGGTATCCTTGGATGCCAGTTCTGCCCTGAGTGCTGCGATGATCTTTTCCTTCTCTTCAGACTCGTTTCTTACTTTGAGGAGTTTATCTTCAAAATCAGAAATTGATCGATCCTTCATATTGACGACGTTCTCAAGTTCTGAGATACGCTTCATAGCATTTTTCTGTTTTTCAAGATATTCGGCCTTCTCTAGGATTTGATTCTGAAGGGCCGCTTTTTCTTGATTCAACTGAATGATTATTTCATCTAAGGACGACGACTTTTTCTCGCTCATCAAAAGAGCATCTTTAGTGTCCTGACCCTGTCGATAGAGTATGAATACGGATATGATAGCCGCCGCCAATAGTAATGATAAGACGATTATCGGGATTTTTCTCATAGTTACCCTCATTGTTCTTGAATTATGAAGACAAATTCGTTTTTGGAAAGTTTTGAAGCTGATTACAAAGACACAAAACCCAACCTCACATCAGTGAAATTGGGCCTTGCTCAATACCTCATAGCGCCCCCGACTAAGCGTTGTTAATATTCATCTCCTAACCTGTGTGAAAATTAGCGGAAATCAGTGTATTTGTCAATATCGATGGCAAGAGAAAAGCCCCAAACCGAAAGGACGGCTGGGGCTTGGATCAGGTGATAGGTAGTAATACCTGCATGGTTTGTGCGAAGTTGATTAGGTTAAGGGCAAAAAAGCCTCCGAATCTCAATCTCATCCAGGAGACTTCTAACAAAGAAGAGACTCAGACGCCTTGAAGGGAATTCCTATTTCGCCTTTGGAAATGCTTCCTGAAGGGCTTCCATAACAAGGTCCCAGGCAGGGCGATTCCATTTCTCCGGATGTCGGTTTAGGAACTCTGCGACGACGGCGGCCACCTGCCCCTTGGTGATATTCT
>DAOVAK010000431.1 GCA_030671095.1 Deltaproteobacteria bacterium
AAATTTTTCCTCTCCTGAGGGGTAACGTGCGGATCGCCATGCTCCGCATTGACGCTCCCGAATTCAAAATGAGGCTCCCGGAAAAGCTAGAGAAGAAGGAAACGGCGGGAAGGGCTTTTTCCCCTGCAACCATTCAGGAAAATATAGCCCCAGCGCTGGCACTTATGGCATCGAAGGCACCGGGCCTGGTCGTCACGGTGGATGACGGGAGACTAACCCTCGCCTCGGAGAAGAAGCCCGTTTTTTGGTTCGGGAATATTCATGGGCGTATCAGCCTCCCACCCGACCGATTGGAAATTGACCTTGCGTGTAATTCTAATCTTTGGGAAAACATTTCGGTGGAGGGGTGGTTAGACTCGACGGATTTAAAAGGCCGCGGACGTATCGATCTGACTCACGTCAAACCCCAAGTGGTTATGGATCAGCTATTCCCACTTGCCTCTCAGCGGGTTGGAGATTCACAACTGAATCTGAGCGTCAGTTTTAAAATGGATGGGCTCAAAGCTTTACAGACGGAGGTGAAGGGTTCTCTCCCTTACGTTACCTTACATCAAGCAGATAAGAAACTGGTTATAAAAGGGCAAAGCCTGAAGGCCAACTTCCGTATGGATGAGAAGGAAGTATCGGCCTCCCTTGTCGAACTAAATCTCGACTATCCACGACTCACGATATCCGGAACATTCCATATGGATCAGACTTCTCCTCTGGTCCGTGTGGACGTGGAGGGCAGAGAAATCGATATCAATTCAATACGGGAAGCGGCTCTGACTCTGGCAGGGGAGGTGCCTGATATTCAAGAGATCTTTGAGATGGTGCAGGGGGGCAAGGTTCCTCTCATTACGGTCAATGCTCAGGGAAGTTCGATAGCTGATTTGGGGAAAACGGAGAACCTTGTCGTCAAGGGCAGCGTGGTTGATGGAAAGATCATCCTCCGGGGGGCGGACATAGGGCTTGGGGACCTTGATTTAGGTTTGGAGGACGTCAAAGCAGATATGGTTATCTCGCGGGGTATCCTGGAGGCGAAAAATGTTGAGGCACGACTTGGGAACTCATGGGGCCGGGAAGGGATACTGAGATTGGGGCTGGCGGGTGAAGACATCCCTTTCCATCTGGAAACGGTGATGGAGGTTGATCTGGCCGAGCTCCCTTCCTTCGTCAAGGGCCTCGTGAGAGACGAAGCCTTCGATAAAGAGCTCGCTCTGATAAAGGAGATTCGCGGGAGCGCAGTGGGGAAATTGGTGCTGGGTGAAAGCACCAAGACTATCAAGGCGAGGGTGGATCTTTCGAAATGCAACCTGTTCGCCCGATACGAACGAATTCCTTATCCTTTGAAGATTGAGCACGGATGGCAGTTTTCCTATGATGGAAATAAGATCGGCGTACAGAACCTGGGCGGCACGGTGGGAAAATCTTCCTTTTCCCAGATCAATGCCAAATTAAGCCTCGAGAAAGCACCATACCTTGAAATCATATCAGGAAAGTCCTCAATCTTCCTGGGCGAAATCTACCCGTGGCTCTCATCGTTGGAAGGGATTAAGAGCACCCTCAAGGACATCAAGTCAGTGCAGGGTACCGTCTTACTATCGAGCCTGGGCTTGAAAGGTCCACTCTCACAACCCGAGAAATGGGATTTTCGGACAACGGGTGAAGTGAAGAACCTTGCCGTGGATTCGACGCTATTTCCGGGTCCATTAGCCGTGGCCAGAGTACGATTTGAGGCAATTCCCGAGAGGCTTTCCCTTACGGATTGTGAAACAGGTATTTTGGATGCCTCGTTGAGGGGATCCGGTGTTCTCCATGGCTACCTGGAAGGCGTGCAAAAGGTTGACTTCAGGCTCCAGGGAAATGTGGGTCCGAAAGCCGTTCAATGGGCCTCGAACCTCATGGATATACCGCCCAAGCTCAGAGTCCGTTCACCACTGTCCATCTCACGGGCTCAGGGTGCATGGAAGAACGATGGAAGGGTTTCTTTTGCAGCAGATATCGGCGTGAAAGATGGCCCCAGGGTCTCTATCAATATGCTTCTCAATCCCGAGGAACTGACAATCGAAAAACTGCTCATCCAGGATAAAGAGTCTCGTGCGTCCTTTGCCCTCCAGCTCAAAGAGAGAGAATTTCATCTTACTTTCAAGGGAAACTTAGGGAAAACAACGTTGGACGGACTGTTGGTAAAGAATGAAATTCTAACCGGACGCATCCAGGGAGATTTACAGGCCCACATCCTGATGGATCACCCCATGAGATCGACGGCCCGGGGGAAGCTCCAGGGGGTAGGCCTTGGCCACCCGTTGGAATTGAAGATCCCGGTGCAAATAGAAAACGTTTCGCTTGATGCCAACGGAAATAAGCTCAACGTGGAATCAGCGCTCGTGACCTGGGGTGACAGCCACCTGAACCTTGAAGGAGATGTCGAGTTCTCAGAGGAAGAGTTCCTCTTCGATATGAATCTCTCTGCGGATGGTTTGGAGTGGGAAAAAATCGAAGGACTTTTGGAAGGGGAAAAGGGAGAAAGCGATCTTCAAGGGCAAGAAGATCTCCGTGTCCCGCCGCTGGAGGGAACCCTGAGGGTAAAATTGGAGTATTTCAAATATAAAAAGTTCACCTGGAAACCATTGCACGCCGACATCTCCCTTGATCATGATAAGATAGAGATTGCAGTCACCGAGGCGAATTTATGCGGCATTTCAACTCCAGGAATTGTGAAACTCACCTCCCAAGGTTTATCGCTGGATTTTAAACCGACCTGTACGGGTCAGGAACCGGGTCCCGTTCTTGCCTGCCTGCTGGGGACGGACCCGCAAATAACCGGGAACCTTGACCTTAAGGGGGAAATAATGAGTCGGGCAAAGCCGGAAGATCTTGTTGAGGCCTTACGGGGAGATTTCACCCTGCTCGCCCGTGACGGTCGCATTTATCGTGCTAGGCTTTTGTCAAGAATTTTCGCCCTTGTTAATGTCACGGAAATCTTTAGGGGAAAATACCCCGATCTCGGAAAAGAGGGGTTTGCCTATGACTCATTTACCGTCAAGGCAAATCTCCAAGGGGGCAAACTCATTCTGAAGGAAGCGGTCCTGGACGGTTCTTCGATGGAACTCGTAGGGCAGGGAGAGGTAGATTTCATGGCCGAAAAGATGGATCTCACGGTTCTCGTTGCCCCTCTCAAGACGGTAGATTTTGCCGTAAAAAAGATCCCACTCGTGAGGTACATCCTTGGCGGGACTCTTCTTTCTATACCTGTTAGAGTAAGGGGCGATCTGAGGAATCCAATGGTGAGCCCCCTTTCTCCTTCGGCGGTGGGGTCTGACCTAAGAGGAATCATGAAGAGGACTTTCCGCCTTCCTATTGAAGTGGTACAACCGTTACGACGCGGCAAGAAGGGAAAGTAAGGCGCTTTTCAAGAGGGAACAAAGAGAACCGAACAGAGGATTGCAATGGGAACTTATGGCGTTCGGCTTTTAGATCTTTTCCCACGTATTCAATTACGTTCATCCGATCCCTTTATGGTTTTGAGTTTAAATGATCTTCCCTCCAGAGTTTTCTCTATTGATTTATATGCGACGAAGTACTTGTTAATGTTGGCGACGTATTGG
>DAOVAK010000470.1 GCA_030671095.1 Deltaproteobacteria bacterium
CCTACTTTATAATACCTGGAGGCGACCCGAACGTTGCCTCCTTTAACGTCCACAAGATAGTCGTACCGGCTAAAATGGATGATGGAGTAGCCGGCCGGAGGATTAAAAAAACCCAGATAGTCGACGCTGAATTCGTAAGGATTTCCCAGCACCTCGTGGGCCGGCGCGGGCAGGCCAACGTCCATATGGGTAGCCAGCGTCATAGGAATTTCGATATCGGGCACTGGATAATTACCCCTTCCAAGTTCAGCTGCCTCCCTGTGCAAGCCCCCTTCGGAGACATAGAAATCCTGTTTATATGGGACCAGATTGGCGGCGATCCGGATGTCTGTGGAGGACGTCCGGGTGACGGCAATGCCTATAAGTGTGAGCACCACGAGCATCATCAGGGCGATGACCGTTATGCTTCCATTCTCGTCTCGGTCTCGTACAACAGTGTTGGTCATGATGTTTCTCCGGATACTTACCCCAATTGAGCGAAAAGGCTCAAAACAAATAACCCCTGATCGAGTTTTGAGTCGATTAGGGTTTACTATGGGATAAGGCAAGAACTCAGGGATAAGCGGTGACTATTCTCTCCCCAGGTGACCATTACGGTGACTGTCTTCATCTGCGGATCCGTAGAATCGGCGATATTCCATATCCTGCGGTATTCTCCTCCTGCGACCACCTGCCCCGCCGCATTGACGGTTTCCTGGAAATCCACAGTGGTTATGGAGTCGAGATTGCCGTTGTTTGCTGCTGTGGTGTCAACAAGGTCACCATCGTCGAAATTCTTGCCCATGAGATCTTCCATCTTGTCCTCGGCGAGGCAGAGAGCAGTCGTCGTATTATCGCTGAAGTAATTCCCCCTTATGGCTGAAACTTGCATCGAGGCCACGCCCAAAAGGCCTATAGTCAAGATGGAAACCGCGATTAAGACCTCAAGCAGGGTAAAGCCTGACTGCCCGTGACGCATTTTTTTTGCTCGCCTTGCCGCGGGGAGCTTCACTGAATACATGGCTGCTGTCTTTCTCATAACCCTATATTTCTCGTCTTTATCAATGCCTTTAAAAGCCTACGCCTGTAACCGCTACCAGGGGTCACATTCATGCCACCGATATTGTATGTATTAGGATCCGTGTATCCCCTGATGATATTCCGTGTTCTTGCCAGGAGATAAATCTCTACGGCCCTCACGTTTCTCTCGTCGAATGTTGGATCCTCTCCATCAATCGGAGGACTCCCGTCATCGAGCACGTATCGGAATTGAAGATTGTCGATATCCTCTGCCATGACCTGTGCTTCTTCATTGTTTCCCAGATTTCGCCTCATCAGGTTGGGATGCTCAGGGTCGGCATCCTTCACATAGTAGATAATGATATCTGCCCTAAATATCCAATCGTCTTCGGTATAGGTTTCCACAAGGGACTTGGAGAGGTTTATGGTCCCGGTACTATTCGTTACCTGGAAGAATTCGGCCCTGGACAGATCGTCCTTTACCAGGAGTGCGTACTTATCTTGCGTGAGATTACCCGCATCACGCAGTGTGCTGCTTGCCGTGGTCCCACTGGCTGTCTCACCAAAGGCAAGTTGCCTACCGTTTTCCATACTCGCTTTGACGATGACAATAAGATCCGTGTTGTCCTTAATGTCATCCCCCACAGCACTGATGTTATCCCGGGCATAGATGATTGGACGCATGGACTCATTAGCACCCATGTCATCCCAATTCATGGTAATGATGGAGGTCTCAAAATTAGTGTAGTAGCCGGCCATCTGTATGTCCTGGGAGATCAGTTGCATGGCCCCCCTCACGTTCTGCTGGGTCATGGCGACCTGGCTCTGCACAACATAAGAATCTTGCTGGGATTTGAATGTATGAAAAATAGCGGTCAATACCACGGTAGCGATGGCCATGGCAACCAGGAGTTCCACGAGTGTAAATCCTTGATTTTTAGGCTTTTTCCCTTTCATGCCTCTTTTTACTCCCAGGAAGCTGAAGATGCATCCCATCTTCTAAGCAAGATGCTGCCAGTTGCTGTGACACCTACCAAATAGGAAGTGTTTTTATTATTTACTAAGTAAACCTCTCCTACGGAATTGAACTGTTTGTTGATCATGCCGCGTGAATTAAAAACAACTGTATCATCACCGTCGTTGCCACCGTTGTTATCGTCAAAAGTGATGCTATTATCAAACCCTCTACCTGCATCCAGGGGGTTTGAACCCGTTGCACGTCCATATCCAATGTTTCCCTTGTCGTCGTAACTGAGGAAGTCCATTGTCTTTAGGACCACATTGTCCCCAGTCGCGTAGTAATCTTTGTCTGCACCTCCACTGATAACCTGGTATGTTCCGGCCCCAGCGTTGAAAACCACGGCACAGTCAGCATTCTCTTTGACAGCCTGCAACTTCGCCCACTGCATGTTAGAATAGAGATCCGTGGCTGCACTTCTCAGTTTGTAATTGGGATACCAACGTGAGAAGGCAGGAATTGCGATTGAGGCCAAAATTCCAAGTATGATAATGGTCACCAGGAGCTCAGCGAGGGTAAAACCTTCTTTCCTCAACATGTTCCACCCATGGATCGTTTTTCTTTTGGTTTGCAAAAGGGGTGCCAATAGACCGAATGTGGCCAGAAGGAATTATCAAGTTCCTGGTGTGAGGGACTTGGCCGGGGCAGATATCTTTCCAAGCCATTGAATTTTCATTCATTTTTTTTCTGAATCCCAACTTTTGCTCCGAGCTGGAGGATAACACGATAAAGAGTGCTCAGGGGGTTTCTCGACACCCTAGGCCTACCGGCTATCCATGTCTTTACAGAAAGCGGAAGTTATATATGGCTTATCGTTCGTAACCAGCAAGAATTTAAAGAGATTCTGGCCAACACTAAAATCGTTAAATCATTTATCAACTGTAAAATAATGTTACAGTTGGGTCTTCTCGCGCTAAGTTATGGGAATTCCACAAAAATGTCAAGACCTTCCCTGCCCGCCTTATTTCGCGTCCTATAAGATCCCAGCGAGCCAGCCAGAGCACTTGGTGGCCCCGAGGTCACCACCTCTTTTTTAATGGTTCTTTTCATCCTTGGCATTTGGCTCACACCCCATAACCTTGTCCAGCAGAGATACGCCAAGTTGGAACCCCGGAGCCGACTGATCTTTTACAAGGAGGGCCTGGCCGCCACGGCGACCATTTTCCAGAGACCCGATGGCGAAAGGATTCTCTACCTCAACGGAATCCCTGAAGTGAGGACCGACCTGAACAGCCTGAGGACCTTCAAACTGATGGGGGCCCTGCCCACACTGCTCCACGAAAATCCCACAAGGGCCCT
>DAOVAK010000363.1 GCA_030671095.1 Deltaproteobacteria bacterium
GAGGAAAAATTGTCAAGAGTAAAGATTTGACCCCAATAACAATACCTTTTCGCTGGACAAGGCCATTGATTCTGGCTTTCTTGCTTGTCTCCGGCTCTTGCGGATTGATCTATGAAATCCTCTGGATGAAGATGCTCACCCTTGTCATCGGCAACACGGTCTTTTCAATCACCACCGTGCTCACTGCTTTTATGGGTGGCCTTGCGCTTGGAAGTTTTCTGGCTGGCAGGCTTATAGATAAAATCAAGGACCCCTTAAGAACCTACGGGGTTTTAGAGGGGGGTATCGGTGCGTATGCACTGCTCCTGCCTTTTCTCATTGCAGGCACAGAACCTCTCTTCCGGTTTATCTATCAGACAATTGACCCGTCCTTCTATGCCTTTAGCCTGATTCGCTTTTTTGTTTGTGGAATCATCCTTCTTATTCCCACCACCTTGATGGGGGCGACCCTTCCGGTTCTTAGCAAATATTTCGTAGAAAGACAAACCAATCTTGGCTGGAACGTCGGCATGCTCTATGGCGTGAACACATTTGGAGCCGTTTTGGGCTCCTTTGCCGCAGGGTTCGTTCTCATTCCGGCCCTGGGAATAACCTGGACAATATATCTTGCCGCCCTGCTAAACCTCTCGATTTGTGCCGGCGTGTTAAAGCTCGCCAAGAAGAGTGTGCAAGCAGAACCTGCGACAAGCAAAGAGAAACTCAAGCGTAAAAAACAGAAGAGGGAAAGAGCGGAAGAAGTCGTTCCGGAGAGTTGGGGCACCATCCAATTGGTTGTCATGGTTGGGATCGGGGTCTCCGGCATTGCCGCAATGATCTATCAGATTGCCTGGACAAGGGTGCTTTTGCTTTCTATTGGGTCTTCGGTCTATGCATTCAGCCTGATTGTCACGGCCTTTATCTGTGGCCTGGCTTTAGGAAGCCTCATAATCTCTAAATTCATTGACCGGAGAAGGGACCTGGTCTTGTGGTTGGCCCTGATGCAAGGGGCCATAGGGATATCTGCCCTTCTCATCGTCCCTCTCCTTGGCAAGCTGCCCATCTTTATCGCTGAAACCGTATTCAATTCTTCCAATTCTTTTAAGTACGTCCATTTTGCAGAGTTTGCCATCATCTTTCCTCTCATCCTGGTCCCCACATTCATGATGGGGGCCGCAGTACCCATGGCAATAAAGATTTGCACCACGGATGTCCGGCGGGTGGGAAGGTTTTTCGGCAATGTGTATGCGGTGAATACCCTCGGTGCGATCATCGGATCTTTTATCGCAGGTTTTTTCCTGATTCCATGGTTGGGTGCGCAAAATAGCATTTTGATCGCTGTGGCGATGAATATCATGGTTGCAGGCATAATCTTTCTTCATTCTCCGACCCTTTCCTCGCCCAGGCGTGTTGCAGGAGCGCTGGTGACTGCCGCGATAGCCGTGATGGTCTGGTACCCGATTTCCAGATGGGATGCATCTATCCTCACCAGCGGCCCTTTTCTCTACGCCGGCCGCCACAAAGATATTTCAGCCCAAAAGGGGATCGATCTTGGGATGGCTATGAAAGAGAGAGGTCAACTCCTTTATTTCAAAGAGGGCCTTCACGCTCTTGTCTCGGTAAAAAAGACCTCTCAGGGGGATGTGTTGTTGGAGATAAACGGCAAGACAGATGCCTCGGTCAAAGGCGAGGATATGGCGACACAGTTGATGCTCGGGCATCTTCCGCTCTTGCTTCATCAAGGTGCAGAGGACGTCCTGGTTATCGGGCTGGGCAGCGGCATGACATTGGGGGCTGTCGAGCAGCATCCGGTGAAAGGAGTGGATGTGGTCGAGATAGAAGCGGCCGTGGTGGAAGCGAGCCAATATTTCCGGGAATTCACCGGGGACGTCCTCAACGACCCCAGGGTCAACCTCATCGTAGCCGACGGGCGAAACCATGTCGCCCTCACCCCCCGGAAATACGACGTGATCATCTCAGAACCGTCCAATCCCTGGATCTCAGGGATGGCCAATCTTTTTACCCGGGAGTTTTTCGGGCTGGCGAAACAGAGACTTCGGGAAGGGGGGCTGATGTGTCAGTGGGTGCACGCCTACGCCATGTCTTCGATGGATTTCAAAACGATCGTGCGCACCTTTCAGGCTGTTTTTCCCCACGTGACCGTGTGGGAAGCCTCCTTTGGCGGCGATTACCTGCTGATAGGATCCCCCCGGGAGGTCAATATCGATCCCCGAACGCTCACAGACCGATTGGGGGACGAGAGGCTGAGGGCCGATCTGGGTAGAATGAAAGCAAGAGGCCCTGCCGCGCTCATGAACAAGCTCATCATGACCGAGGAGGCGATCCCCGGGTACATCGAAGGGGCCCCCCTGCACACGGATGACAATGCGCTCTTGGAGTACTCCGCGCCTAAGGCCCTCCTTCGGGACCGATCCACAAGGATTTTGGAAGCACTTTACGCCCATCGACAGAACCCGGTGAGTGTTCTGCGATCCAGGGAATCGGTCGAAATCCCAACTGCGATGGAGCATGAGCTTCTCAAAAGGTTCGAGGCCAGAAAGGATGTCCTGGCAGGATTCACCAGCTATACAAAAGGCGCGGAACAAGGGGCAATCGAGAGGTTTGAGCATGCGCTGGCCATAAGTCCACAGGATTATGACGCGACGTATCTGCTGGCAAAACTCTACTACGAAATCGGAAGCCGTTTCAGGGATGCAAAGCGCCCTGCCGAGGCAAGCAGGGCCTACGAAAAAAGCGTAGAAGCCATAGGTAACTTTATCAGAGGGGACAGGGCATTGTTAGCTGACCACTTCAGGTTGGATGTGATTTATTCCAAGATCAATCTTGACCTGGGGACCCAGGCCCTCAAGGCAAACCGCCTGGAGCGGGCTGTGGCAGCATTTAAGAAATCCATCTCAGGAGAAGTGCGATACGCAGAGGCCCACAACAACCTTGGTATTGTCTATGAACGTACGGGCAAATACGACGCAGCAGTGACTCAGTACCAACTCGCAATCGAACTAAACCCGAGCCATTTTTCAGCATACATGAATATGGGCAACACCTGCCTTAAACAGGAAAAATACCAGGAAGCGATTGAAAGCTATCGTCAGGTCAAAAAGCTGAGGCCGGACTTTGCGATTACAAACTACAACCTGGGTGTCGCCTATTTTCAGCAGAATCAATGGGCCAAGTCCGAGAAAGAATGGATGCGCGCTCTGGAGCTGAAACCGGATTTTGCACAGGCACAAAAAATGCTGAACGATGTTCGTAACAAAATGAAGTCACGATAGGATGAAAACCAGACGCAAATATAGAGAAGAGGTGGGGACATTCATGAGCCTGAACAAGAAATTCATGGTCCTGGTGGGCTTCCTGTTTCACGGATGATGCGACGTGTCGGAATTTACAAGCTATTGATATCATTGCTCCAGGGCCTCCATCTCACCCTATATGTTGGTTTTTGAACACGCCTGTTCCCATAGTTTATTCGGATATATCTTTGTTATCAATATGTTAGCCAGTGTGCCGAGAATGAAAAAAAACTATGTTGTATTTTGAACACGGCTTGGGGGTCAAATCTTTATTTTTGACAAATCACTTTTTTGATATTTAGAAAAAATGGCAAGGGCGGCCTTGAGACAGATGGCTATGGGGCTTTTGTACAAATATGGTGGAATGAAGGGTGGGGAAATAGGGCATATGATGGGACTGGATTACAGCACGGTAAACCAAGGGAGGAAGAGGCTGAGGGAGAGCTTGAAAAGCGAAGAAGTTGCAAGGACTTACGGGGAGGATAGAGGAAAGGTTGTCAAGAGTAAAGATTTGACCCCGAAGATTCTTGCGGAAAATTAGCTTGGCACATATTTTGCTTCCAAGAGCTTGTGGAGAGCGGGCAAATAGACCGCGAATCTAGTTCGCTTGAGGATCGTCCCGAAAACATTCGGGACTCGAGGCAGAAACCTCAAGGCTAAATATCAAGCAAACTTGCCTCGAGCGAAGCGACAGCGAAGCGCTCCTCAAACGAAGTGCTCGTCAAGCCCGAAGGCCGCTCCTCGAGCGTAGCGACAGCGAAGCGCTGCTCTAACGAAGCGAAGCTTCCCGGCGGAGC
>DAOVAK010000497.1 GCA_030671095.1 Deltaproteobacteria bacterium
GAGTCAAGGATGCGCTAAAAGGCTTGGCTGAGGAGCTTCAAATTCACATACTGACTGCGGATACCTTTGGAAAGGTTCGATCTCGCGTTGAAGGCGTGCCGTGTGAACTTTCCATCCTTGCTGTGGACAACCAGGACATGGGCAAGCTTGATTATGTAAAAGGCCTTGGCGCAGAGCATACGGTATGCATGGGAAACGGTCGCAATGACCGCCTGATGCTCAAAGAAGCAGCACTCGGTATTGCCATCATATTAGAGGAAGGTGCAGCCACGGAGACGTTGGTCGCAGCCGATATTGTTTGCACCACTATCCTTTCTGCGCTCGAGCTTCTGACGAGTCCTCTTCGTTTAACAGCTACCTTGAGGTCATAGCTGATCGGACTGAGCATTGCCTCATCAGTCTAAGATCCCCTATCAAGTGATAAAAACTTGATTTTATTGGGAGGCAGAATAGGGAATTTGTCTAGTATTTCAAGGGTGAGTATTGAAAAGCAAATATTTCAATTGACCATAGTCATTGACTATGGTATTACTGAAATAAAATTCAGAAGAATCGAGAATTAGACATGCAAGAGACAATACCCATTTCAAAGTTTAAGGCCACATGCCTGCGCTTATTGGATAATGTTAAGAAAACCGGAAAATCGATCATTGTAACCCGCAAAGGAGAACCCATCGCGCTGGTCACACCACCCCCAGCACCTCCTAAACCTGACAAATGGCTGGGCTGCATGAAAGATCGCATTGAAATTATGGGTGATATCATATCGCCTGTGCTGAATGAAAAAGAATGGGAGGTATTGAAAGATTGAAGCTGCTTCTTGATACACACATTATTCTTTGGAGCGCCGCTGACCCGGAGAAACTCTCTCAAAATATCGCAGACGAACTGGAAAACAATTCGAATGAACTCTGGTATTCTCCCATTAGCGTATGGGAAATCCTTTTGCTGGCTGAAAAAGGTCGTATTAGGCTCGGTTCAGATATTGTAAAATCAGTGCGCGATATTTTTCGTAAAATTCCTCTCAAAGAAGCAGTCATTAATCAGGAAGTGGCCATTCAAAGCCGGTTTGTACAGCTTCCACACGAGGACCCTGCCGATCGATTTCTTACGGCAACTGCCGTTGTGTATGACCTTACCCTGATCACAGCGGATTCAAGAATCATTTCCGCCAAAAACGTGTCGGTTCTGGCAGCGCTCTGAGAGTGAAGCAAGGGAAGGGGGACGTGCCCGTCCCTCAGGCTCGCAAGAAGGCGTTTACAGCACCATAGGCTGTAGCAATGGCCAATCCCGACCCACATTTCATCCGCATCCAGTCCTGATGAGCCAAGATAGAACCGGCAGCAAAAAGATTTTGATAAACGGGGCGGCCAGCCTTATCTACCGGTCGGAAGGCGTTGTCGATTTCAACGCCTGCCCGATTGATAGGGTGCCCCTTTGGATCGAGGAAATCCTGGCGGTGCCATTCATTTCTGTCTGCGGGCTGGTAAAGAGGAAGATCAAAGATGGTCTCATATACGTGTTTTCTGTCTGCTTTCAGGCCTCTTCCCAGGAATCGGCCACTGGCCAAGATGATGGCTTTGGTCTGTATCGTACGTTTTGATAAGTTTTTTCCGATCACCAGCTGAAACTCACCACGAGGGGTCTGACTCACTTCCGAGACCTGATATTGTTGAAAAGACTGAACCCCTTTAGAAAACAGCCCCCGGGTGAAGGTGTCATTGAGGCGCAGTCCGGGGACGGAAATGGGAAGCGTAGGGATTTCAAAGACTGGGACCCCAATCCTCTCCCCAAAATGAGAGATAATCTCATGGGTACGCTTCAATCCAAATATTGCCGGCACACCAAGGGCCTGGGCATCTTTGAGATGTGGCTGTAGATCCTTGACAAGCTTTTCCTGATTCTTCGATAACTCGAGGGCCAAGGCTGTCATTTCACCTGTGATAAGATCCTTGACGTGGCCTGGGCCAGGGAAGGGTAGGCGGGCCGAGCGCAACTGGGGCCATTCGTCTCGCAGGGTGGCCACGATTTGGTGGGCACTAAAATCATGGAGACCTGTGAAGTCGGCGAGCAGGCAAGGGCGCTTTTCCTTTAAGGCCTGAACACCGTTCCACATGGTTTTCGGCACGCAGTAGGTGCGCTTTATCGTTCCAGCTGGGGTCATCACCTCGGAATTCCGTGCATCCTGAGAGCAATATGGAAGACCGTGCTCCTCCAGAAATGAGAGGACCTCATCGAACGCGCCTTGGATTTCTTCCCTTTTCAAACGCGCGTATGGGTGGTTGGGAACATCCTGTACCAGTAGATCCATTCCCGCCCAGGGATCGTCCCACGGCTTATTCTCCTTGAGAGGATATACACCCAACAGATCCAGCAGCCCGCTGGCAAATATGAGTCCCCCGGTCATGCCCACTTGTACGGCGGAGAGTCCCCTGTTGGCCGCGAATAGGGCGGCAGCCATGCCAGCCATGCCTCTGCCAATGACAAGCAGTTCGCACTCAATGAAATCTGAGTTTTTGGCGGTCATACTCCGTTCTCTCTATCAGCTGTGGTCGAGAGTTCCAAATCCAGAAGCCCGCAATATATAGACTCTTTAAGTTCTGCCTGGGCAAGTTGTTGGTCCCACAGAACGGGACGTTCCCCTTTCCATCGCGCGCGAAAAAACTCTCGGAGATTGGCAATACCTTCATTTGTTTTCAGTTCTCCCCGCTCATACAAATGTGCAACAACCCGGTGACCGCATGTGGTCCCTTGGCAGGGCCCTTTCCCGAGTCGGCTGCGCAGTCCAATGGCCCTCAGACTCGGATTGCTATTCTGTTGTCGAATGGAATCAATGACACTATCAATCGCACTCTTGGGCAACATTTCGCACTCGCAGAGCAGGGGATCTTCTGGATTATTATCTTTGAGCCATAGCTTGGGACCTAATCCTGGTTCAGTCCACTTCCCCGTCTGCGTTGATGGGAGCGGTTCCACTCGCGTACGGCAAGGTTTAGCAACTCCCAACCTTTGACATACCAGATCCGCAGTCCTCTCTGCCATGAGACGGTACGTGGTGAGCTTTCCACCGGTAATGGTGAAAAAATTCTCCACACCCTGCAGAGAGTGATCCAAAAGAGCAAATCCTCT